>DATHNR010000621.1:0-6478 GCA_035485835.1 Puia sp. | reverse complement strand
TTCAATTAAAGAATGAGATTTCCGGAAAAGATAATCTGCGCTTACTGGTAACCGGTGGAGGAGCACATAATCGATTTCTTACTGAAAGACTTAGTGAGGAAATATCTTCAGTTGGTATCGAACTCATAATACCCGTTAACGAACTAATAGATTTTAAAGAAGCCCTGGTCATGGCCCTGATGGGTGCCCTTCGCTGGCGGGAAGATATCAATGTTATGCATTCAGTGACCGGCGCTGCGAAAGACAGTATAAATGGATCGGTTTGGTCGGTCTGAGGGAAATGAGATATGGGTTATGAGATATGAGATATGGGTTATAGGTTATAAAGAGAAATTAAAATAATTAATAATTATTAATTAATAATTAAAAACCCATATCTCATATCTCATATCCCATATCCCATATCCTCCCTCAAATTCCCAAGACTGTTTTCAACTTGAAGTATCCCGATTTACTTACCGGCACGCGGGCACCTGATCTTAATATTGCCAGATGATTTTCTTTTTCATATGGATCTATGCGGGTGATCTCGGAAATATTGACCATATAAGATCGATGTGTTCTCACAAACTGATTTTTATTCAATACCATTTCGAAATGCCCCATGGTTTTATTCTTTAGTAGTGCGCCTTCCTTCGTGTGAATTTTTACATAGTCATCCGCTGCTTCCAGATAATGAATTTCTTCTATCGGAATAATGCGGATTTTCCCGGCAAGCTTAACCACCACACGATTATGTTCTGCCGGACTGGTTGAAACAGATTCAAGCAAAGGTGCCAGTTGCTTTTTGGCTGGTATGGTCTTATCAGCCAATTTCCATTTAGATATGGCTTTATCAAATCGATCCTGGCTGAATGGTTTGAGCAGGTAATCCACAGCATGACTTTCAAAAGCTTTTATAGCGTATTCATCGAAAGCCGTTGTAAAAATAACCGCAGGAGGTTCTTCAATCAACTCCAGCATTTCAAAGCCATTTATTTTTGGCATCTGAATGTCAAGAAAAATCAAATCAGGTTGATATTGTTGAATGGCTTTAACACCTTCGAATCCGTCATTGCATTCGGCAATTATTGAAAGTTCCGGATGGAATTGAAGGTATTCCCTAATAATGGACCTTGCCAGCGGTTCATCGTCAATGATGATAATTTTCATGCCCTGGAATATTTATGGTTGTCGTAAATACCTGATCCTTTGCCGAGGTCTCCACCAGATCTGTTCTCGCAAATAATAAATATAGCCTTCGTTTTACTGAATTTAATCCGAATCCTGTTCCATGACGGGGGCTGGCGGTTTCAGGATCAAAAGGATTCTGTACTATTACTTTCAATGATTCCTGTTCTGTGAGAACAGAAATATTAATTGTGACCGATTCAGTAGTATCATACAACCCGAATTTAATGGCATTTTCTACCACAGGTTGCAAAAGCATCGGTGGAATTAACATTTGAAGACTTTTTTCATCTTTCACGATTGAAGTAGAAAGACGGTGACCGAACCGGACTTTTTCAATTTCCAGATATAATTCAAGTGATTCAAGCTCCTCTTCCATTTTTATCCACTGTTCTTCTTCTTTTCTGAGTGTAGTGCGCAGAAAATCTGATAGTTGATGAATCATATTCCTTGCCTGTACCGGATTTGAAACGATCAACGCGCTGATGGAATTCAGACTGTTAAATAAAAAATGCGGTTGTAATTGCTGGCGCAGTTTAAATAATTCAGCTTCTTTACTCATTTTCTCTGCGTCGTTTTTCCGCTGACGATTTTCCTGTTCCTCTTCCTGCGTATACCAGAGCACGCTGATGATTGCTGTACATCCTAAAAGCAGGAATGAAATTCCACCTCTTATCAGGTAAGAATTGGAGAGAAAGAAAAGATAAGACTTGTCGGCAGGATGATCGAAAATCATATTCAAATAAAACTTACTCAGGGATACGACTGCCACACTAAAAATAATGCTGAGAAGAAGTAAATAACCGTAACGATCCCGGTAGGGTAAATAAAAGCGGAGAATATTAATAATCAGGCTTCCGGCAGCCATCAGCAGTGCATTCGTGATTATGCCATCCAACAGAGCGTATCTATACGCATAGCCATAGTTCATGAGAAGCGCAATGTGCAGCACTGTCCAAATAATCCACCAGCCTAAAAAGCTGTTGCGGAATTTGTTTACGCTAAGCGGTGACCTGGCCAAATAATATTGTTAAATAATTTCCAGAAATTGGTGTTTGCTGTTGTGCAGGATGTGCGCTGCTTTTCTGTTTGTAAGTTCAATATATAATTCCGCGTTGTCGGTTTCCTGTATACGTGAATACAGTTCTGCACCATCGAGCAGCCCACTTAGTTTATACAATTCAGCGACATTAATAAATTTCCACTGCACCAGCTTCTGATCCTCATTGAAGAATTTATCCTCTTCTTTTTCTCCCAATGCAGCAGATTTTTCAAAGGCTTCCTGTGCATTGTCAGCCTGAATCAGCCTGAGCTGTTCGTCGAATTGGGCTGTATGATTCCCTTGTCCGCAGATTATCCTGTAAACGATTTTAGTGAGATACCAGTTCATAGTTTTGATTTAATATATGATCGGATAATGTTTAATAATTTCTTATTTCAATACCTCCAAATACAGAAGTACCATCTATGATGAGTACCTTCTGAGGATCTGTGTTGCCTATATTCTGTCTCTTGTCTTCAATATTTCCGAAAACAGAAGTAAGCTGACTTCTCACTTCCCAATTAGAAGGAACAATTAATTTAGTGCCTCCCATTATCTGGGTGATGTCAAGCGATGCTGAACCCTGGATATCTGCCTGGCTGAGGTTGATTTCCGCACCGCCCATGAAAATGGTTATATCGCCACCTTTAAAATTTTTTGATATTATATTTTTGTGGATGCCACCCAATACAGTGGTCGCATCAATAAAATCTTCTGAAGAAAAACTTCTGGAACCAGATCCTGTATTTGCAGTTGAACTTGTAATTGGGTCAGGTTCACCGGACTGTTTGAAATTCGTATCTGTAAATCCCGGATATCCGCGTCTATAACGTTTTCTTTGCCATCTTTCTGTTTCTTTTTGTCTCCATCTTTCCTGCCAATGATGGTCCATCCAGTAAGGTTTCTTAGGCCGAATCAGCATAATGAGCCCCACCACAATGATGACGGCAGGCCAGATGAAGCGATGAATATCTAATCCCGGAATCAGCTGATCCAGCAGGAAAAAAGTTCCTACCATAATCATGATCAGCCATCCTGGTCCACGGAAAGCATGAGTTAGTCCGCTGAAAATACCAATCACAATCAGTAACATTTGCCAGCTGAACAGCCATTCAGGGAGACCTACACCCATCTGCCTTACAAGCAGGAGACCACCGACTGTAACAAATCCAAGCGGCACCCAGATGCGGCTGCCATGTCTTCGTCCGATACGGTCATATACATCCTTCTTAATATTTGCACCCAAATCTTCTTTTGTTTCGTTGTCCGAATTATCCATTGCTATGAATTTCATGTAAATCTAAAACTCTATGACCTTTCATTCAAGCATATCTAGGCCATTACGCTCAGAAAGACGGTGAAAGACGGGATTTTCCCGGTAAGAATGTTTGGATCATATCAATTGAAAGCGGTCCCCGTCAAATAAACCCAGGTCGCTGAGTTTTAGATGGGGGATTACGAGGAGTGCCATGAAGGAAAGTGTCATAAACGGCGCCTGCAGTCCGGATCCCATTTTTTTTGCGTGGCCGTCCATAGAAGTATATATTTCTGCTACCCGGTATCCTTCATCCCCACTCATCAATCCGGCTACAGGCAGTGGGAGTTTTTGAATCATTCCGTTATCAGCCAGGCTGATCCCACCTCTTTCATTGATAACTGCATTAACCGCCAGGCTTAATGCTTCATCACTGGTGCCTACAGCAACGATATTATGGCTGTCATGGGCAACCGAAGAAGCAAGGGCGCCCGATTTTAATCCGAAGTTTTTAATAAATGCTTTTGCGATGGGAGCTTTTTTATAACGGTTAAGCACAACGATTTTTAATATATCCTTTGAAAGATCCGTTTTCCAGAATCCGTTTTCCGATTTGATCTCTGAATTATATTTTCCAGTGATAAGCTGTCCGTCAAAAGCTTCTATTACCGGATGAGGATAGGACGATTCTTCGGTAGGAGTCGCTTTGAATATAAAATCCTCCGGTTTTGTGAGAGCACAATCAAATCGATTGGGGTGGGTTTGATTCTTTATCGAGTTCAGTTTTGTTATTCCTTTTTCTGCTACAAGCTGACCATGCATATAAGTCTGCAGCACTTCAAAATTTTTCAAATCTTTTAAAAGGATAAAATCTGCGGGATCACCGGTACGGAGCTGACCGACTTCAAGTTTGTAATGTTTTACGGGGTTGATGCAGGCCGCAGTAAGTACTTTGTACAGATCGATTTTTTTGGCAACAGCACGGGCACAGAGCAGATTGATATGACCGGCTACAAGACTGTCAGGATGTTTATCATCACTGCAAAACATCATATTTTCCCAATGATCGGAAAGGAGGTCTGCAAGGGCTTCGAAATTTCTTGCAGCACTGCCTTCTCTTATCAGAATCTTCATACCCAGCCCCAGTTTTTCGAGGGCTTCCTCCGCAGTAAAACATTCATGGTCGGTACTAATGCCTGCAAGAATATATTTGCGCAGGTCTTTACCTCGTAATCCGGGGGCATGGCCATCAACAGGTTTATGATATTTTTTCGCCAGTGCGATTTTCTGCATTACCTCTTCATCCCCCTGCAGAACGCCGGGGAAATTCATCATCTCACTTAAATATTTTATTTCCGGTCTTGCTAATAATTGGTCAATTTCTTTTGCATGCAATGCTGCTCCTGCTGTTTCAAATAATGTTGCAGGCACACAGCTGGGAGCTCCGAAATAAAAATAAAAAGGCGTTTGACGGCCATTTTCAAGCATGTATTCAACACCGGCAATCCCGAGAACATTGGCGATTTCGTGTGGGTCACTCACTGTTGCAACTGTACCATGCACAACGGCCAGCCTCGCAAATTCGGAGGGCAGGAGCATGGAACTTTCGATATGCACGTGCGCATCAATGAATCCGGGACAAATAAAAACATCCGGTACCATTGTATCTGGCGGTAATTCGAGAATTGAAAAAATCTTATTGTCCGCGATGGTGAGTTCAGCAGGAAAAATTCTTTTAGCAGGAATATCAATCAGGTTTCCTTTGATGAACATGTAATAAGTATAAATATCTTTAAGCCTTTCGCCTTACGCGTTAAGCTTTCAGCGTTCCGCGTTAAGCGTCCAAAAGGCCGGGCCTTTTCTCAGATGTTTTGCGAAGGGCAGCTTCATGTCGCCATTCTGCTATTTTCGCAGGATCACCGCTCAGAAGTATCTCCGGAACCTTCCATCCACGGAAATCGGACGGCCTGGTGTAGACTGGAGGTGCCAGCAGATTATCCTGAAAAGAATCAAAAAGAGCAGAAGTTTCATCATTTAATACACCAGGCAGCAAACGCCCTATGGCATCCGTTAAAACAGCCGCAGGTAATTCTCCGCCGCTGAGTACATAATCACCGATAGATATTTCCCTGGTTATGAAATGCTCCCGAATACGTTCATCAATTCCCTTGTAATGACCTGAAATGATCAGTAAATTTTCATTCAGTGAAAGTGCGTTGGCCATTGGCTGGTTAAGCAACTCACCATCTGGACTCATAAAAATAATTTCTTCATAAGTCCTTTCTTTTTTCAGGGATTCTATGGCATTGGCAAGGGGCTCACACATCATAACCATACCTGCGCCACCTCCATATTGGTAATCGTCTACCTGACCATATTCATTGACCGCCCATTTTCTGAGTGGATGTACAAATATTTCAAGGAGCTCTTTTTCCCTGGCCCTTTTTAAGATGGAATGAGAAAAGGAACTTTCCAGCAATTCAGGCAATACACTTATGATGTCGATCCGCAATTTAAAAATTTGAAGACTTAAGCGGCTGATAGGGCCGGAGCAAATTTAGCATTTTTGACATCCTTTCCCCCGGGGTTGATATATCCACGATGGGACTTTTGAGGTCAAGAACTATATGCCAGAATTATCCGAACGGTAGTTGAGCGGTAGATGAACGGTGGCTGGTTAGGAGATACTGCTTTATCCTCCTTCTTGTTTCCTTCTGGTTTGAGTCTATATTGGTGTTGGCCGGCTTCGGGAGTTCTTCGCAGGTTCTTCGGGAGTTCTTCGTGGAATCAGCCAGTAATCCCCTGGCATTCTCGAAGGATTCTCGAAGGATTTCCGAACAACACCTGGATAAATGCCTGACAGTCATATGTTTGTGCTGAAAAAAACTTTACAGAAGAATAAATCTCCGGAAAATAGTTCTACAATGTATTGAAATTGAAGTACTTATCGCATTCGACGGAGGGCTTGATTTTCCCAAAGAGAATTTCAAACAGAGTCAGAAACTGAATTA
>DATHNR010000620.1:0-6415 GCA_035485835.1 Puia sp. | reverse complement strand
AGATATATCGCCCGATCGAAATCGGTGACCGCTTCAGCGGGTTCATTAAGAATATTCTTCCTGAAAATAAAATAGATGTGGCTGCAGGAAAGCCTGGTTATCAAAGGGTGGAAGATGAAGCCGAAAAAATCCTCCGCCTTCTAAATGAGAATAATGGTTACCTGCCTTATCACGACAAATCCTCCCCGGAAGAAATTTATGCGTTCTTTCAAATTAGTAAGAAGACATTTAGAATGACAACAGGTAATTTGTATAAACAGCATAAAATCCAGTTCACGAAGACGGGGATACAACTTGTTTAGTATGGGAGTATGGGAGTATGGGAATGAAAAAATTCTGAACTAACAACTCTCTTTACATATTTTTAATAAGTTTAATAAATTAAGTGTAAGAGTTTCTCATTCCCACACTTCCATACTCCCATACTCCCATACTTTAGTAAAGGTTTCCACTAAGAAACTCATTTCTAAACTTACCTTTCGGGTCGTAATAAGCAGCCAGTTTTTTAAAATCAGTGAGTTTTTCATATCGGGATTCCAATACCTGGGCAGGCATGGTGAAAAGTTTGCCCCAATGTGGCCTGGGATTGAATGGTGCGAGTTCTTTTTCAATCAGGGGAAGTAATTTGCTCACCGAATCCCATTCCTGTTTCCACGTGAAATGAATAGTAACGGAACGCTGGTTTCTGCATGGACTCATCCATAACTGGTCCGCTGCAATGGTTCTGATTTCTGTAATGAATAAATGCGGACCGATTTGTTTGCCCAGGCTTTGAATGGCGAGGATTGCTTCAACAGCATTTTGTTGCGAAATAAAATATTCTGATTGTAATTCCTTACCACTGCTGGGAGTAAATCCCATTTTAAAATGAGGAAGTCTTTCGTACCAGGGCCCGGGTACGCCCATCTGTGGAGTACAATTTTCGGCGGAAAGCTCTATGATTGGATGAAGATCCTTGAGGGCTGCTTTGGCACCATAAAATTCTTCCAGTTTATTAAATTCAATTTCTGGATTTACCTTGTCTTTTATCCAGACTTCATTGATTGATTCCGATTGCCAGTCTGTAAACAAACTCACGCTGTATCCTGCAGAAACAATCTCATTAAAATGTTCTTTCAGCTGATCCATCGGAAGTTTTACAAATACCTGCTGGCGCATTTTATAAGTTGGCAATAAATCCAAAGTAACTTTCGTAATAATTCCCAATGCACCCAGGCCTACCACAGCGCCATCGAAATTATCTTTGTCTTTTTCTCTTGATAGATTTATTATGGATCCATCAGCTATCACAATTTCCAGAGCTCTTACGGCGGTAGACAGATTTCCGTTTTTAACACCTGATCCATGGGTAGCAGTTGTAATACTACCGGCTACAGAAATATGCGGGAGAGAAGCCAGGTTTTGCAAAGCATATCCTTTCTTATCCAGATAAGGACTCAACTCCCCATATTTTATTCCCCCTTCAACAGTAACAGTATTGTTTATTGTGTCAAAAGATAAAATGTTGTTCAAATTACCCGATGAAATCAGGTTGTATTTACTGTCTGCAATGGCATTAAAGCAATGCCTGGTTCCCAGACCCCGGAGACGGTCGCATTTTTTTACCAGCTCCTGAACTTCAGTTACTGTTTTTGGATAGAAAACATTGTTCGTGCTATAAGTCAGGTTGCCTGCCCAGTTTTTTAGTTTGTCCTGCTGAACCATTTCCGGGAATGCAGGAATTAATGGTGTAGCCATAAAGGCAGAGGATAATTTGATGAAAGTTTTTCTTTGCATAAGAATGATTTTGCAAGCGGGTTTTATTTTTTCCAGACTTCTACCTGCCAGTCGCTGCCACTCGCCACAGAATAGGTCTTTGCGAAATCACCCTGATTCAGGGCAAAAGACAATTGAAGAAGACTGTTCAGGTACGCAAGGGGCTTCCCCTTATCTACTGCGCCGAATGTCTGACTGTAGGGCATTTCACCCGAATATATTTTTTCCTGATTATGAAAAATTTCTACATGAAGTATACCTCCGAATGACAAACCAAGCTGATTGAATAATCCGCCACCGATATTCGTCCATATATTACCGTACTGGACATCCAGGATTGATATGGTCCCTTTTATTTTATCTCCTTCTTTTACTGCCATCTGGTATGGAATCTGAACGACTTCGTTTGGAAGTTTCATACCAACCTGTTCATATGTAATCACCCCGGCTGCCAGTCTCGCAGCTGTATATGCATACACATCACGGCCATGAAAAGTATAAGATTCCTGTGAGTTTTTTCTCCTGTTCAAAACCTCGTCAATCTGTCTTACTTCGGCTATCCCTTCCGATGCGGCGATAAGAGTGAGTGTTCCATTATCCGGTGTTACTATAAACTGCCCTGTTTTTGTTTTTAGCACAACCGATTTTCTTGTTGTTCCCACACCGGGGTCTACCACAGATACAAATACGGTACCAGCAGGCCAGTAAGGCACGGTTTGCTCGAGACGGTAAGCAGCTTCCCAAATATTGTAAGCAGGAATTTCGTGTGTAAGGTCAAATAATTTTAAATCTGATGAAACTCCCATGGCAACTCCTTTCATTGCAGATACTGCTCCGTCTTTTAATCCGAAGTCAGACTGAAAAACAACAATCTTATTTTGACTTTTTAAACCCGTTTGAAATATCAATAAGAATAGAAAGGCAGAGAGAAGGCAGCGCATAAAAGAAATTTAAATTCAATATACGCTAAGAAATTTGCTATTTACCGGATAGCTAAGAAATACTCAGGTCTTTTACTATGCTGGCTCAGGGAATGGAAGAACCTGTTGCAGCAATGATATGACCATTTTTCGAATCCTGAAGAAAGGCAATTACAGTACAATCAGTGCGCTGTAACCCCTTTGGTAAATCAAGAAAAAATGTATTTGGATCTTTCGGATTAGGAAGGACTTTAAAGTCTCTTACAATAAAAAAATGAGAAAGGGTTTTACCTTTATTTTCTCCTCTCTGAACAAAATCCGACGCATAATTTTGAACAAGTGCCAGGTTGAGTTTTAAATCTTTGTTCCCATCAGAAGAAACTGATACCGAAATTTTATGATTGGTTTCCTGAAGAACTTTAATATGAATTTCTGTTTTGGGAACTTCTGAAATAGATTCTTCAATCGTTTTTCTTAGCCGTGATTCCTCGCTTCCTACAAATTCAACCTTTCCATTTATGATTATCTGGGGAGTATAAATATTACTGACATGTAAAAAAGCTCCATATTCCTGCTGCCTGCTTGAATAAGCAGGATCGGAAAAAATATCTTTCCATCCTAAATTATTCCAGTAGTCTACATGAAAGCTTAAAACGAACACATTTTTTTCCCAGCCTTTAAGCCTCCCAACAGCTGCATCTGCGGGTGGGCAACTGGAACATCCTTCAGAGGTAAATAATTCCACAACTGCAAAACCAGGGCCTGTATTGAAATTATTTATGTCAGGGCGTAGTGTGAAAGAGGATAATAAAAAAATAAACGCCAAAAGTTTGAAAGTATATTTTAGATATTGCATTTCCACGGAGATTAAGCGTTTTAAAATCCTGTACTTTCCAAAGTTAAAATAAAAAAGTCCGCCTGTCGCCTGAGAATGGACAATCACGCGGACTTCTTTATTCAATAAATACCTGATTTACATAAAGAATTGCTCTGAAATGATTTTCCCGTCTTTAACCTGATATACACAGAGTTCGGTCATATCCATGCGGCCTCGGTCCTTCGTAGTTACATCCATCCGCATACTCAGTGAAAAAGTATTTCCTGCAATGGTAGGCTCAGAGACTTCAATGGAATGAGTATCAGAAACCATTTCCTGCCATTTATCTCCTTTTTTGATAATGGCATCCAATCCCCTGGTTTCTTTATCAAAACCACCGCCTGCCATAGGTTCAATACTTACCGCGTCTTTTGCAAACAAATCCCTTTGTGCTTCTTCAAATTTTCCCTGCTCGCAATATTTTTTAAGTTTTTTGGCTATTTCCTTTGTAGTCATAGTCTTCGTTGCTGTTGTAGACATAATTTTAAATTTTAAAAATGAAACAATAGGATAGATGCCACAAAAACTATACTAGAATTGTACAGTTATCAGGAAAATACTTTCTTAAAATTGCGTTAGAGAAAGAAGAGAGAATGTTCTAAACAGATCTGGGAAGCACTATGTATAAAATATTCCGCATTTATTTTAAATCCCGAAGTTTCAGGATACAACTTCTTTTTCTGCGGATTTCTTTTCTTTCTTGGGAGCCTTAGCCTTTTCCTTGTGAACTACGGTGATTTGATCCTTTGTTAAATGTTTTGAAAGAATTTTACCGGCTTTCCGGATCTCCTTTTCAAATTTTTTATCACTGATTTTTTTGTAATAACCCTTTAAGGATTCTGCCAGTTTATTTTCGATTTCAACTAATAGAGTCTTCTTCACTGATTTCTGTGAAGGCTGTTTGCTTTTCTTTGCCATAATGATTTAATAACAATTATATAATATAAAGTTACATGGTTTTTCAAAAAACCAATGTTAAGATTTCACTCTAAAATCTCCTGAATTTAACGATTCTCTTCTTCCTGCCATGGATGCAATTAGAGTTTGTTCAGACCTTTTATTGAATAAATTATTTCCTTTGTGCTCCTGAATCCAACTTCAAATTCGGCTCTTTTTTCAGGAATTACATTGAAAACAGCAACTTCAGGGATCATATCAAATTAATTAATTTTCTGAGGAAACCTGCACCCAGCCTGTGTTTAAAGATTTTATTGGAAATTGCACAATAAAATTAACAGGTTTATTTACTCATTTTAGAAACTATACCCGATTTAATCCCGTACATTGTTATCAGTCTGGTGCTTGAGAAGACCATGGAAAACCTGATTATTCATTAACTGTTCTTTTTTTATGGCCTTTATAGATGAAATCCTCCAAACGCCTTCGTATGGTTGGATGGATGCCAGGGGAGTGTTTCTTAAGCCCACAACGAGTCAACTTTTTAGAGAAGCTTTTTCACGAATCAATGTATTCAAGACGAGGAAAAATTGGATCACGCTTATCAGCTGGTTCATGGCAGCCTGCATGTTTCCTTTGTTTGTTATTTTTCTGATTTACTTTCTGACATGGAAAACAGCTATCGTGCTGGTAGTTTATGCCATGGTTATTATGAGCACACATGGAACCATTTGGTTTCATCGTTATTGCACTCATAAATCTTACCGATTCAGTCATCCTTTATTTCGCCTGATTACTCAAAACCTGGTAATTAAAACTTTCCCGGAAGAAATTTATGTAATCTCCCACCATGTTCATCATGTCAAATCTGACGAACCTGGTGATCCCTATAATCCAATGGGAGGTTTTATGTATTGCATGCTTTCGGATGTTAATCATCAAAGCATTTCAAAAGACCTCAGCCGTGAAAAATATCAGCGTGTACGGAATTTCCTGAGTCATACCGGGGTTGGACTAAATTCTTTTGAACAATATCAAACCTGGGGATCTGTATCCAGACCTCTGTATGTAATCAGCCTTTGGATTTTAAATTGGACTTTTTGGTTTGGTATACTGTGGTTACTGGGAGGAAAAGGACTCGCTCTGGCCTGTTTCAGTGGAGCTTTTTTCTGGTTCGTTTTGGTAAGGGCATTTAATTATACCGGTCATGGTAAAGGAAAGGATAAGCATGTGGACGGAATAGACTTCGACAGGTCGAACCTTTCCATCAATCAAACAAGACCAGGTATGCTCTCCGGAGAGTGGCATAATAATCATCATCTTTTCCCGGGGAGTGCAAGGGCAGGATTCCTTCCTTACCAGCTCGACCTGGCCTGGATTTATATTTATAGTCTCTTCAAAATGGGCATGGTGTCCAGCTATAAGGATTCCAAAAAGGAATTTTTAAGCAAGTACTATGCGGGTACTCCAATGCACGACAAGCATACTTCCATGTAATTTTTTTATCCTGATATTTTTGGAAAAATCTGCTAACGCAGTTTTGAATGAAATTTTAATGTAGTCTTGTATATTAAATTTTATGTTCAAAATTTCCCTTCTTCTGTTTGCCATATTTTTATGCAGTATTGGTACTGTCAGGTCACAGGCGGATTTCCCGAAGCCCATTTATCCTTTACAAGTAATTTTTGATACAGATTTCGGCCCGGACTATGATGATGTAGGCGCTATAACGCTGTTGCATTCTTTTGCAGATAGTGGCCTGGTGAATATTCTTGCTACCATCGGCAGTTCCAAATATAAAAATGCGGCAGCGGCAATAAATGTATTTAATACTTATTTCAACAGGCCTGAGATACCTGTTGCTGTAGTCAGGGGAGATGCTGTTGAATTGGGTGATAAGCAACATTGGACAGATACAATCATCAATCGTTATCCGCATAGAATACAAAGCAACCTGGATGTTCCG
>DATHNR010000619.1:0-2305 GCA_035485835.1 Puia sp. | reverse complement strand
CATACAATTCCGACATGTCGAATATGCTGAAGTCAGGCATTTTGGGAGGATCTGCATTCATATAGCAAAAAACATGCAATACCCCTTCAAACCGGATAAATTTAATTAAGAGATATTTTGTGTAGAAAAATAATCACGATTATTAAATTAGAGGCAAAAAATCCCTTCAGGATTTACGTTTGCATAAAATACGGTTGATAGTGTTTACAGGGCCACTGGTATGGGATCAGAGGCAGTAATTTGGTAAATTCGAATCTCATGTATTATATTCTGTTCGGTTTTTTTTACCTGCTCTCCCTGTTGCCAATGCGCATGTTGTATATTATTTCTGACGGAATATACCTGGTTGTTTATTATATAATTGGCTACAGGAAGAAAGAAGTGATGCAAAACCTCGAAATAGCATTCCCGGAAAAATCAGATGCAGAGCGGGTTAAAATAGCCAGGGCTTTTTATCATAACCTTCTTGATTCCTTTATAGAAACCATTAAATTAGTAAGCGCTTCAAGGCGGTTTCTGGAAAAAAGAATTACTGCCAACTGGGAAGTGCTTGAACCCTTATATCAAAGTGGTAAAAGTTGCCAGCTTCACCTCGGACATACATTTAACTGGGAGTGGGGCCATCATGTTTTGAGCAGCCACACAAAATACCAGGTACTCGTAGTATATATGCCTTTAAGCAATGCTGTGCTGGAAAAATTGATGTATAATCTGCGTGTTCGCCATGGAAATAAATTTATTGCTGCAGGCAATATGAAAAAATCGATGGAAGCATTTAAGGATACCCAATATCTCCTCGGCCTCGTCGCTGACCAGAGTCCGGGCAACCTTAAAAATGCTTACTGGATGAATTTTTTTGGAAGGCCTACAGCTTTTGTAGCAGGTCCGGAAAAAGGAGCAAGAACAGGCAAATTACCAGTTGTGTTTACCTTTATTCTAAAACCTAAACGTGGATACTATCGTGCCGTTTTAGAAGTTGCGTGTGAAGATCCCTCGGCACTAAAGGAAGGAGAACTGACTTTACGATATGCCCGTTATATGGAAAAAGTAATCCGCTCGAATCCTGAAATGTGGTTATGGAGCCACCGAAGATGGAAGCACAGTTGGAATCAGGCATATGCTGATAATTGGGTTGATGAGAACCCCCCGATATTGAATATTGGGGGTGAATCACAGGTGTAAGGGATTTATCTTGCTGGTATTTGCTATTCTTCATCGATTACTTTCTTCATCAGTCTCTGAATAAAATCCTTTT
The DNA here is from genome assembly GCA_035485835.1 of Puia sp. Taxonomy (GTDB): domain Bacteria; phylum Bacteroidota; class Bacteroidia; order Chitinophagales; family Chitinophagaceae; genus Puia. The sequence goes on along the minus strand of DATHNR010000619.1, from coordinate 1,050 downwards.
CCGCAGGGGAACCTGTCAGCTTGAGAGTCTCTGAAAAATATTTTTTTGCCAAAACATTATTCCCTTCACTCAAATAAATTCTTCCGAGACTGGCATGGAGAAGATAGTACTGGTTGAAAAAAGGCTCTGCCTCCAGCTTATGAAGTATGGCAAGAGCCTCATTTTTAAGTCCTGCATAATATAATGCAATGGCATAATTTAATTCAACAAAAGGATTGGAATTGATTTTTAGCAGGAGTTTATAAAGTAAGGTGATGTTTTTCCAGTCCGTCGCAGCAAAACTTTCCGCGCTGCAATGCATTCCGGCGATGGAGGCTTCATAGTGGTAAGCTGAAATCATTTCCCCCCGGGATTGATCCAAATGGAAAAACGCCAATTGCATAAGTTCCCTGTTCCATAAAGACCTGTCCTGTTCTTCCAGATCCAGTAGTTCATCATGGATTCCGAAACGTGCCTTAAATCTTGAGGCATTAAAAAGCATCAACGCATATAGTGCAGATGATTCTTTATTGCCAATCCTGCTGTTTAACAGTGACCGTGTCATCAATAAACCTTCTTCACATAATTCTTCCCTTATCAGTTCTTTTCCCCAGGAAGATTTGTAACCTTCATTAAAAATGAGATAAAGTATTTTATGAACGATATGTAGCCTGGATTCCAATTCTTCCGCGACGGGTTCGAAGAAAAGAATTTTTTCATTTTTTATTTTCTGCCTTACCCTGACTAATAATTTATCAATGCCGTCAATCGTCATTCCAAGAATTTTCGAAATCGCTTCAACTTTCAGGTTAACGACATACTTCAGGGTGATCACCACCTGAACTTTTGGAGAAAGATCAGGATGCGCACATGCAAATAATAAAATCAGCTGCTGATCATCCAGTGGAAATTTTGATAAGACGGGATCATCCGTATAAATAACTTCATCTTTGAACAGGTTGCTGAATCTTTTGCTGTCTTTTATTTTATTGAGCGCTTTGTTTTTGCATACTTTAAAAAGCCATGCTGTGGGATTGACAGGTAAACCATCTTTTCTCCAAGATACCAAGG
>DATHNR010000618.1:0-3768 GCA_035485835.1 Puia sp. | reverse complement strand
TAAGAAATACCCATTTTGAAGCCAGGGCTTCTCTTAAAACCTACCTCTACCAGATTTTCCATAATAAATGTGTTGACCTTCTTCGAAAAAGAACGACTAATAAGAATAGCGTGCACCGGCACGAATCCATTTCAGACAGATTAATGCTTTTATCCGATACCGCGAGGTCAGTCGTTCAAAAGCTGATCGATAAGGCAGATTGGAATCTGCTTAAGGAAAAACTGAAAGAACTGGAAGAAAAGTGCCGGCAATTGCTGATGTTCTGGGGAGAGAATTATAGTGATAAGGAAATTGCTTCACTCCTCAATTATAAAACTGCAGATGTAGTAAAAACAAGCAGGCTTCGATGCCTGGATAGATTGCGAAAGCTGTATAAAGTTGAATGAAAAGAATGGACAACACGGAATATATAGAAAGTTATTTTACGAATGAACTGGTCCCGGACCAGGCAAGAGAATTTGAAAATAGGATTGAATCTGATCCTGTGTTTGCCGAAGAAGTAGCTTTTTACCTGAGTGCACTTACTGTTTCCAGAGAAATAGCCCGCGAAGAAAAAAGAGAGCAGTTTAAAATCCTTTATCAGGAGAATTCTGCCGTATGCCAAATTCCGGTAAGAAATATTTCGGTAAAACGTCCTTTCAGAAAATTAATATACTATATATCTGCAGCAGCTATAGTAGCGGGTATCGTTTTCGGAGTTTACACATTTACAAATAATATTTCCGGGCAAGAACTGGCAAGGAATTATGAAACAGAAGAATTGCAAAAACTTGGAGTAACAATGGGAGGTAATCCCGACAAAAATCAAGAAGGATTGAATTTATATAATGAGGGGAAATATATAGAAGCTTTATCCTATTTTGAAACAATCATCCGATCAGATTCAACCAGTTTTAACACTATAAAATATGCCGGAGTTTCTGCCCTTAAACTAAAAAAATATAGTGATGCTTTAAACTGGTTTAAAAAATTAGAAACTTTTAATAAAGTGTATTCTAATCCCGCAATATTCTACAAGGCACTCACGCTCCTGGATCGGAATCAACCCGGGGATGAAGCTGAGGCAAAACAACTCCTGCAACAAATTGTACAGAACGATCTTGACGGTAAAGAAACTGCACAGAAATGGTTAAAAAGAATAAAATGATCAAAGCCTCGGCGCCAGGGTCTTATAAGGTTTTTCAAAATTATTGGCACCCCGTGTTCTGAGCTTGCGCCGATACACTTTATCTCCCGCAGTCAGGTATAGAATATCAAAATGTTCTCCTGCAAAACAAAGATTGGAAGGCTGACCCGCCGGAATAGGTATAATCGCATTCACCCGACCCACCTGATCCATAATCTGTAATCCTATCCGGCTCGTTACATAAACTCTTCCTGCCGTATCACAACGGAGCCCGTCTGACCAGGCATTTTCATCCTGATCCCGAACATGCAGCCATCCATAATGTTGCTTGTAAGAAAGTTTTCCATCTGCCTGAATCTGATAAATCCAAACCCAGTGAGTGGCGGATTCCGTAACATATAACTGAGTTTGATCAGGAGAAAGTACAAGGCCATTCGCAAATTTCAATCCGGCATCCACGACTTCTTTTCTTCCTCCCGGCCTGATCAGGTAAATTTTGCTTGGTTTTTCAGTTCCATCGGGAGAAGTAACATATATATTTCCATTATTGGCAACAACTATATCATTACCGGAAATGCTGTCTGCTATAATAGTTTCCTTTCCAGTGGGATCATAAGCTATCACCTGGTCTGTAGCGCCGGCAATTGTATAACGCCTCCCATCAGGACCAAATGAAGTACCGCTCGCTCGTTTTGCATTCAAACTCATATCGGTTAATTTGCCTTCAAGGTCCACCTTATACGTTTTCGAATTTGGAATATCCTGGAAAAAAGCTTCACCCTTTGCATTCACAGCAGCTCCTTCTGTAAACTTATAATGCTCTCCAACCAATTGCCATTCTTCTCCGGGAATTAAAAGATCACTTAACATTTGATTTTTAGTAGTGCCTGATTTAGTTGACAATGGCCAATCCTTCCACAACCATCGCATGGCAGACGGGAAAATGGAGTTGCCCATTTTTCCGTTATGCTGACCTTCGCCCCATATATGTTCCACAGAATATCCTGAAAAAATTAAAGCACGCTCCATGGTCTGATTTGCCATCCACCAATCACCTGCATAAATATTCAGATCGTTAGAACCATCCTGCAGGAATATTTTTATCGGCCGCGGCTCAAATTTCCTGATCAGCGTTGGGTAACGTTCAGCGCCGCGTAAACCTATATATGTCCCAATAGAAGAGAAGACTTTTGAGAATTCAGCCGGCTTTTCCCAGGCAACAGTAAAAGCACAAACCGCACCACTACTGGATCCACCAATAGCCCGGTCATTACCATTTTTTGAAAGATGGATGGCCCTGCCATCTTTGCAATGCTGCTTTTCAACTTCCGGTAAAATTTCCTCTAATAAAAAACGGGCATACGCATCTCCGAGCCCGTCATATTCGAAACTTCTGTTGAAACGATTCAGTGCATTTGAAGGATCCGAAGTTTTTACAATTCCCGGTGTAATGAATATACCAATCGTTACAGGCATTTCCATTTTGTATATCAGATTGTCAAAAACTGTTGGTGCGTTCCACTGGATCCCGTCCTGGTTAACATATACACAAGCCGGATGGTCTGGTTTATATTGAGCCGGGATATAAATCCAATAATCGCGCGTCGTACCTGGAAATATTTTAGAACTGTCATAACTCAGTTTTATTAATTCTCCCTTAGGAACACCGGGGTGTTCAACTGAGGCAGAATCAACGGCATAGTTTTCAGCAGGCAATTGAGAAAATCCGGAAAGTTGTGATAACAGAAAAACAAACAGGTATAATTTTTTCATCATTCAGATTTACTTATTAAATATAGCAGAACTATTCTAAATGAAGTAAGGCTGTTATATGTTTTTGAGTAACAATATCCCCAACCAATTCTTTTAACAGTTGATAAAGTGCAGTTAGACCAAGAGGCCAAACATTAACAGCAGGCCAATATCCTTTACTCCTACATTACACCGTTGCTGGTTATTCTACTGGTAAATAAATAAAATCAAAATGTCAAACATTGCTCAGTTAGTAAACGTGGAAAAGAACATGACAACATTGAAAAAGGGTGTTCATGCTTCAGGGTTGGATCAAATACTCAGTGGCAAAGGTCCATTTACAGTTTTTGCCCCAACAGATATTGCTTTTGGAAAACTTGATAAAGCTTTATTGGATAATTTATTAAAGCCGGAAAATAAAACTAAACTGACCGACTTATTAAATCATCATGTGGTGCCTGGAAAAATAGACTTTAAAGACCTGAAAGACGGCGAAAAGTTGAAAACAGTAAATGGTAAAGAACTATTGGTACATGTAAAAGATGGTAAAGCAACGATTGATGGTGCTAAAATTCAAAGCCATGACGTGCAGGCAACAAACGGAGTAATTCATTCACTGGATTCAGTTATGCTAAAAAACTAGATTCCCAGAAACCTGATTCCCTAAATCCCGTATATAGTGAAACATCCCGCTTTTTGGTGGGATGTTTCTTTTTTACCAAGTTCACATAACGGTCGCCCTGCTCTTCCAAATCCTTGAAGCAATGAAAGCAAAAAGACCTAATACCAATCCTGAAATCAAACCGATGATTGGCCCTGTAATAAGCATCAAAAGTCTGGGTCGGTTTGAATGAATCATATTTAGCATTTGTTCTATTTCTTTTGGATGA
>DATHNR010000617.1:0-6304 GCA_035485835.1 Puia sp. | reverse complement strand
GCGACCGCGATGGCAAACCACAGGTATTGAATGACCGCGATAAAAGTGTTTTATACGATGGTCCGCTCGCAGTTATGGTCAATGAATTTAGTGCTTCGGCTTCGGAAATTTTTGCAGCAGCCATTCAGGATTATCATAGAGGTATAATAATTGGCAGCACCAGTACTTATGGAAAGGGAACAGTTCAGAGAAATATTCCTTTGGATAAAAATATTGGGTATAATGATATGGGAGGGCCACTGGGTACGGTAAAACTTACCCTGCAGAAATTTTATCGTATAAATGGAGGTTCCACCCAATTGCGGGGAGTATTTTCTGATATCGTACTGCCTGATCTTTATGAACATTATAAGATTCGTGAGAAAGATCAACCGGATGCACTGGCCTGGGACGAAATGCCAAAAGCAGATTATACTACCTGGAAATATGCGTATGATATAAACAATATCAGAACTTCCAGTACAGAAAGAACCAGCACTAATACGGCTTTCACGACCATTTCCAACGATGCAGCCTGGCTTGATAAACAGAATGATAAAATGTATCCTCTGAATCTGAAAGTTTACCAGGATGAACAAAAAATGATTCGCGCAACAGTAAAACAAATAGATTCTGTCAGCAAGTTTACTGTACCCATGAATATTTATTCGATACCGCAGGATACACTTAAATACAACGAAGACAAGGATAAGGCAGACAGGTATAAACAATGGGTTGACAGTCGCAAAACAGATATCTATCTGAAAGAAACTGTTAACGTGATGGATGATATGATTTCATTGAAGGCAGTGGTGTATAACAAATGACAAACAAGTGTGAGAGTGTGAGAATGTGAGAGTGTGAGAATGTGAAGGGCTGTTTTTCTCTCACACTCTCACACTCTCACACTCTCACACTTGTTTTTAGTCCATCCTGATCCTCGTCGCAATCACTGCAATCATGGTGCCCATAACAGCAATGAATCCAAATGAAACGCGCAGGCTGGTAGCCTGAGCGATAAAGCCTATCAAAGGGGGACCAAATAAAAATCCCAGATAACCAATTGTTGAAACAGCTGCAATGGCTACACCGGGCGACATCACTTTCGATTTTCCAACTGAGCTGTATACCATTGGTATAACAGAGGAAACACCTGCTCCCACTATTAAGAATCCGATGGTGGCAGTTAAAAATTGCGGGAATGAGACCGCCAGTAATAAACCCGATGCTGTCATTAATCCGCTCAGTTGAAGCATTCTCTTCATCCCAAGCCTGTATGCAACCCAGTCTCCAACAAATCTTCCTGTAGCCATTGTGCACATGAAAGCTGTATATCCAACTGTGATCCATGCGGCGCCGGGTTTAACAACTTTCAGAAAATATATTCCACTCCAGTCGAACATGGCTCCTTCGCAGATCATTGAACAAAATGCAATCAGTCCGAAATTTATAATTGATTTATCTGGCCTGGCAAAAATGGGTTGTTTTTCATCACGGTTACTATCCTTATGAATTAATTTACCGGAAAAAATAAAAAGGATAAGGACGGCAATCCCTGTAATGCATAAATAATGATAAGGTGGTATAATATGAAAACGAACCATTAAGGTTCCAACCGCAGCTCCGGTAAAACCTGCTGCGCTCCAAATGCCATGGAAGGAGGCCATAATAGGTTTTTGATACAAAGATTCCGTTCCCACGGCCTGTGTATTGATGGAAATGTTCAGCATATTACCTCCAAATCCAAAAAAGAATAATGTGATCATTAGTTGAGTGGAGGAATTGGCAAATCCCAGAATAGGCAGGGTAGCAGCATATAAAACAGAAGCAAGGATCACCATGATACGACTCCCATATTTTGCTACAAGAAAACCTGCAATTGGTAATGAACATAGTAATCCAACCGGAAGGCAAAGCAGGATTCCACCAAGTGCTGCGCTATTGAGTTGTAATTTGGCTTGAATATCGGGAATACGTGATGCCCAGGATGCGAAGCAGATTCCTGCAAGAAAGAAAAAACTACTTACGGCAATTCGATGGAGACGTCGTCGTATCAGGGGCATAAAAAATAGCAAATTACTTTAAGCAATTTGCTATTGGGAATTTATTCTGAGAAAGACGGATTAATTTCTTTCTTTCTGCAATGAAGATTTTTGAACTTCCTTTTTCTTAGGATCAGCAATCGCAGAGGCCAGCTTTACCGCTCCGTATGCATTCAGTATTCCCCCGGAAACACTCAGATCAGAAAGTGGTACCATTTCATTTTCTGTTCCTGGTTTCTTTGCTTTCGTAATGGGCATCACGGCAGATTTTTCAATGCAATACTTTACTTCTTCAGGACTGAGGCTCGGGAAATATTCCAGAATCAGTGCAGCAACTCCTGTCACAACCGGAGCAGCCATACTGGTACCATCGAGATTACCATATTTATTACCTCCCGGAAGTGTAGAATAGATTCGTGTGCCAGGAGCAAAGACATCTACTTCCTTTTTACCATAGTTGGAAAAGGACGCTGTATAGCTTTTAAAATTCTCTTCAGCCCTCGGGTCACTGCTTGCTCCAACTGTGATCCAGTTTTTTGCATGAGAACGCGAATCTTTATAATTTGGATTGGGAAAATTATCTACGGAATCAACATTTTCTGCATCATTTCCTGCAGCGTGAATGAGTAATACACCTTTGGATTCTGCATACTTAACAGCGTCATCAACCCATGATTTTTGAGGAGAGAGATTTTTTCCAAAACTCATATTGATAACCTTTGCGCCATTGTTCACAGCATACCTGATTGCCAAAGCAATGTCTTTGTCGTGCTCATCTCCGTTCGGCACTGCTCTTATCATCATAATCCTGACATTGTCTGCAATGCCGTTTATACCTATAGCATTATTTCTTTCGGCACCTATAATTCCACTTACATGTGTGCCATGCATGGGATCCGAAGCCATAATATCATTATTGCCATATACACTATCCATAATATCGTTTTCATTATCCTTCACGATATCGCCACGATAATTTTTAGGAGCTGTTTCCTTTATTTCCATTTTCTTTTCTTCCCTGTCTGCCTGTTCTGTAAAGTCGGAGATGAAAGTGGTATTTGTCATATCCATGATATGATTTTCTTTGAAAAGGTAGAGCAGAACAGATCTTGCTGTACGAGTATCCATATCCTTCGCCAAAAAACTGTCCAGGTCGTTTCCTGTATATTCTTTCCTGCCCATGGCGACCTGGAGAAGACTGTCGCTTTTAATGCAGGCGCTCACAACACGTTTCAGCATCAGCAGGTCTACTCCGTCGTCGCTTCCATCTCCCATGATCTTCTTTTTTGCTTTCACCCACATTTCATAATGTTCACGGTTATCTGCACTCATGCTGTCTTCGATAATATTTTTATTGTCAAATAGTTCCTTGTATTTATAATACACCCTTCCTTCTTCCTGTGAATCATCTTTCACGTTTGTACCATCCTTTCCTCCGATAAAATTCCATCCATGAATGTCATCAACATAACCGTTATGGTCATCATCGATGCCATTGCCAGGAATTTCACCCGGGTTTGTCCATAAAATATGAACCAGATCTTCCTGTAAAGTATCCACACCTGAATCTATAACAGCAACTAATACCTGTTTGCTTTTAAGATTTTTTAAACGAAGGAAATCATACGCTTTATCAAGGCTGATTCCATACACACCATCTTTTTCCTTATCAAGCAGGTGCCAACCCTTAACAAGTTCTGATTTATTATAAGTTCCCTGTGCAAAAGATGCTGAAGAAAATAATGCAAAGAATAAAAAGAACAAAATTTGTCTGATACGAATATTCATCGTGGAGTATTTATGGAACAAGAAATCGTTAAAGGAATGTTTCCTGCTTATATGATTATTTTAAATTATTTGGACCCGCAAAGATCGACATATGTTTAATATATATGTTAATCGAATATAGGTTTTTAACGGTTCTTTAATTGGAATACGAAAACCACACGCCTGTTTTTCGCCCTTCCTTCTGGATTGTCATTTGTTGCAACCGGCCGGAAATCACCATAACCTTTAGTCTGAATACGGCTGGCAGCTATTCCCAATTTTATAAGTACTTTTTTTACTGTTTCTGCCCTGTTTATGGAAAGCTTTTGATTATATGATGGATTGCCAGCATCATCCGTATGACCTTCAATAAGTAAATTAAGATCCGGATTTGTTTTCAGGCTGTCCGCCAGCTCTTTAATTGCCGGATATGATCCTGCAGTAAGACTCGTGCTGTTGACATCAAACATAACATTTGCAGCTACGAGCTGTGCCCTATTAATGATAGCCGCTTTTACTACAGGACAACCCTGATTCTCTGCGGGACCCGGCTGGTCCGGACATTTATCCAATTCATCATTTACTCCATCCTGATCCCTATCCGGTATCGGGCATCCGTGATATCTTGGAAGTCCGGGAACTGTTTTACAGGAATCTTCTTCATCATTAACTCCGTCCTTATCCGTATCCGGGATTGGACATCCGTGATAGCGGAAAAGACCAGGGATCGTTTTACAGGAGTCCTCCTCATCGTTTATACCATCATGGTCAGAGTCCGGAATAGGACATCCATGCCATCTGGGAGGCCCTGGGATTGTCTTACATGAATCATCCCTATCCGGAGTTCCATCGTTATCGGAGTCTTTTGAAGGCTGTGAGACTGGTTTAGGATTATTTAGCCATATGCCAAATGATCCTCCAAACACCTGATTATGAAAGCTTGAAGGATATAAAGCCGTATAAGCATTTGTAAGACCCCGGCTGAAATAGGCACTTATGATAACATTTCCCAATTCAAAACCTGCTTTTGCGTCGATACCAATATCGTAGGTTTTATATTTTTGAGGACCTATGCCCACCGGCAGGTCTTCGGTGCCTGACTGATAAATATAATTGGAAGAATTATATTGTAATACCCGGTTCTGATAGGACTGATTAGCACTGTAAATAAATGCAAAATAAGGACCAGCACTAATGAAAAAGTTATTTTTCTGGTCTTTGGACAGAGTAAGTTTCCAGGTTAAATAGAGAGGAATTTCAACATAATTCAGGTTCAACGTGTACTGATTATAAAGTGTATCTGTTTGGTATACGCTGGAATCATAAAACCTCTGAAATTGATTTCCTTTAGAACTGTAAAGAATGCCTGGTTGCAGGTACAGGTTATGCTTTCCAAAAGGAATTTCAGCCAGAACACCTAATTGAAAACCCGTATTTGGTGAAAAAAAATTCCCCCTGGCAGTATCATATCCAGGTATGGAATTTTTTTCAATAAGGTTAGAAGATTGGATACCTCCCAAAGCTGCCAGTCTTATCTGGGCTGGAAGAAAGGTGAATACCAGAAGGGTGAGGATAAGGACTAATAAGCTGCGATAAATTCTGGTTAGGTTCATTGGATATATAAACGCCAGCGAAAATTTTATATTATACGGATTAACGCTTAACGCCTAACGCTTAAAGCTTAACGCGGAACGTGTAACGCAAATATAAAGGCGTTAAGCGTTAAGCTTTAAGCGTTAGGCGTTAAGCGTTAGGTGTTAAAGGTCAAATTGTATACCCTGGGCGAGGGGTAATTTCGTTGAGTAATTAATAGTATTCGTCTGGCGTCTCATATAAGATTTCCAGGCATCACTTCCGCTCTCCCTTCCGCCGCCCGTCTCTTTTTCTCCGCCAAAAGCCCCTCCGATTTCTGCACCGGATGTACCAATATTCACATTGGCGATTCCACAATCACTGCCGCTTTGGGAAAGAAATTGTTCCGCTTCGCGGAGGTTCAGGGTCATGATAGCAGATGAAAGTCCCTGAGGCACATTATTCTGAATCTGAATTGCCTCGTCCAGCGTTTTATATTTAAGCAAATAAAGAATCGGGGCAAAAGTTTCCTGTGTAACGATTTCGAATTCGGGTTTCGCTTCTGCAATGCATGGTTTCACATAACATCCGCTTTCATATCCATCACCCATTAAAACTCCACCCTCAACTACAAAATGGCCGCCTTGTTTTTTGCAGGCTTCGATAGCTTTCTGATACATATTAACTGCCTGTTTGTCGATAAGCGGACCCACATGATTTTTTTCATTCAGAGGATCTCCAATTTTTAGCTGTGCATATGCGGTGACCAGTTTATTTTTTATTTTTTCATAAATCTTCTCCTGGATGATGAGCCTTCTTGTACTTGTACAACGTTGACCTGCGGTTCCCACAGCACCAAACAAAGCTCCAGTGATTGCGATATCAAGGTCTGCATGTTCACTAATTACGATTGCATTGTTACCGCCGAGTTCCAGCAGAGATTT
>DATHNR010000616.1:0-13132 GCA_035485835.1 Puia sp. | reverse complement strand
TTTCCATCAAAAAATATCTGAAAATTTCCAGAAAAGCTGTTTCTTTGTAATGTTAACAACTCTAGTAATCCCATTTTTTCATAAAATGAAAAAAAACTCACCCATATCAGTCCTCACCGGAGTGGTATTGCACGCCTTCAATAAGCGTGGGTTTTTTGTAGCGCCCCTCTGCGTTATTTTTTCTGTTCGTCCCATTCCCTTTTGGGTACGACGTTGATATTTACCATCCATAGTATTCCTTCAGGACCTATGCCCGTAATCAGCCGGCCTGTAAACTCAATGACCTCGTCATTGGCATTTATTTATCTCACGCATTCATTCAATGGAACAAGAACAAAAGTTCAAGATACTAATAGCAGATCCTTCTCATCAGGACTTTGCGCAGATCATCTGTGATGAAATGGAATCTTCCGCCAAAGCCCGCGGAACCGGCATTGCAAAAAGAAGTCCTGAGTATATCAGGGAAAAAATGCGCGAAGGAAAAGCAGTGATTGCTTTTACCGAAGAAGGTATTTGGGCAGGATTCTGTTATATCGAAACCTGGAGCCATGGCGAATATGTCGCTAATTCCGGATTGATAGTAGCCCCTGCTTTTCGAAAAAGCGGACTTGCCAAAAATATCAAGAAAAAGATTTTTGACCTTAGCCAGAGATTATATCCGGGGGCAAAGCTTTTCGGACTTACCACAGGTCTTGCCGTCATGAAAATCAATTCCGATCTCGGTTACGAGCCTGTTACTTATTCGGAACTCACGCAGGACGAAGCTTTCTGGGCCGGATGCAAAAGTTGTGTGAATTATGAAATTCTCATGAGCAAGGAAAGAAAAAACTGTATGTGTACTGCCATGTTGTATGATCCCAAAGATCAAAAACCAAAAGAAACCGCACAGGATTTTGTAAAACATAGCAAACTCTATGAGCGCTTCATGAAGATCAAACAATGGGGCTTACTGAAAAACATCCTGCGAAAGGAAAAAGTAGAAATGATTCTCGCAGATCTTGGCCTTACCAGGGCGAGTAAATTCAAAAAAGAAAAGCTGGCTAAATAAAATATCGGATCGATAGATGAATAAGGAAAATAAAAAGGTTGTACTGGCTTATAGTGGCGGACTCGACACCACTTACTGCGCTATTTATCTCAAAAAGGTTAAAGGACTGGAAGTTCATGCCATCACTGTAAATACCGGTGGCTTTTCTGATGAAGAATTGAAAGCCATTGAAAATAGAGCAAAAGATCTGGGAGTAGCTTCTTTTAGATCTGTTGATGTTACGGAGGATTATTACCAGTCATGTATCCGTTTCCTGGTATTTGGGAATGTGCTCAAAAATGCAACATATCCCCTCAGTGTAAGTGCTGAAAGAATGGTTCAGGCCATAGCTGTTGCGAAATATGTGGAAGAAACAGGCGCTGCCTATGTGGCCCATGGAAGCACAGGTGCAGGAAATGACCAGGTTCGCTTCGACATGGTATTTACCGGCATGGTACCGGATGCTACAATTCTTACACCCATCCGTGATTTAAAACTTAGTCGCGAGCAGGAAATACAGTTTTTGAAAGAGAATGGCGTTGAGATGAATTTTGAAAAAGCAAAATACAGCATTAATAAAGGTCTCTGGGGTACTTCTGTGGGAGGAAGGGAAACACTGAATTCAAAAGATTATTTACCTGAAAATGCCTGGCCGACCCCCTTATCTGAACACGAAATAAAAAAAATTAGTCTTCAGTTTGAAAAAGGAGAATTGAAAGCAGTCAACGATAAAAATTTTGATCATCCTGTGCGGGCCATCCAATATCTGCAATCTATTACACAACCATTCGCGATCGGCAGGGACATTCATGTGGGTGATACTATAATCGGAATCAAGGGCCGGGTAGGTTTTGAGGCTGCGGCTCCCCTTATCATCATCAAAGCGCACCACCTTCTTGAAAAACATACATTAACTAAATGGCAGTTATATTGGAAGGATCAGTTAAGCAGCTGGTATGGAAACTGGTTACACGAAGGACAAATGCTGGACCCCACCATGCGAAACATTGAAAAATTCCTGGAAGATTCACAGTCTACTGTTTCAGGAAAAGTATTTGTAACACTGGAACCATATCGCTTTACTGTGACCGGTATTGAAAGTGAACACGATCTGATGAGCAACAGGTTCGGATCTTATGGAGAAATGAACAGCGGATGGACTGGTGATGATGTAAAAGGTTTCGCAAAAATATTTGGGAATCAGACTGCCATATTCCATAAAATCAACGAAGCAGGGAATAATACTAAATGAAAAAAATCAGGATTGGCATAACAGGGGGCGCAGGCTATACAGGTGGAGAATTGATCCGAGTCCTGTTGAATCATCCTTTTGCCGAACTCGTATTTATACAGAGTAAGAGTCATGCAGGCCAACTCCTGTCTGATGTTCATCATGACCTGGCGGGTGAAACGGATTTTAAGTTTTCCGAATCCATTTCCCCTGAAGTTGACATACTGTTTCTTTGCGTCGGTCACGGAGAAGGCAGGAAATATTTGATGGAAAATCAGGTGAATCAGGATATCAGAATCATTGATTTATCTCAGGATTTCAGGCTTCAGTCCAACAATCGACTAACCCACGATGGAAAGCCCTTTGTTTATGGTCTGCCTGAATTAAACAGGAATGAAATAAAATCTGCACAATATATTGCCAATCCGGGATGTTTTGCCACCGCCATTGAACTGGGTCTTCTTCCTCTTGCACAACAGGGATGGTTAACCGAAGTGTATTGTACCGGCATTACGGGATCCACCGGTGCGGGCCAGGGGTTAAATGCAACCTCACATTTTTCGTGGAGGGCCAACAATATTCAGGCATACAAAACGCTTACCCACCAGCACCTGTCGGAAGTAAATCAGACTCTGAATAAGATTCAGAAGGGATTCGGAAACAACCTTCTTCATTTCGTACCGTGGAGAGGTGATTTTACACGTGGTATTTTCGTCAGTTCACAGCTGAAAATCAAGCAGGATCTTACTGAATTGAACAATTTATATAAAAATTATTATAAGGACCATCCATTTACTGTGCTGAGTGAAAATCCTATTTTTTTAAAACAGGTTGTCAATACAAATAAGTGTATCATTCAGATCGAAAAACAAGATGACCTTATAGTTGTTCATTCAGCAATCGATAACCTGCTGAAGGGCGCCAGCGGACAGGCTGTTCAAAATATGAATCTGATGTTTGGTCTGGATGAAACAGAAGGGTTAAAATTTAAAGCAAACTATTTTTAGGCTTAAGGCGTAAAGCTTAAGGCTTAAAGTAAGCCTGGAATTTAATAATTGAATTAAATAAATTAAAAAAATAACTATTAATCATTTAAACAGCCTTGTGCCTTGCGCCTTGTGCTTTAAGCTTAAAAAAATATGAAACTTTTCGATGTATATCCAATAAATGATATCACAATTACCCGCGCAAAAGGTTCTTATTTATGGGATGATGCCGGACAACAATTCCTCGATATGTATGGTGGCCATGCCGTGATTTCTATCGGTCATACACATCCGCATTTCGTTTCCAGAATTACACAACAGCTGAACCGGGTGGCTTTTTATTCCAATTCAATAAGAATTCCTTTGCAGCAGGAACTGGCAGACAAACTGGGAAGAATTTCAGGGAAAGATGATTTTCAGCTTTTTCTTTGCAATTCAGGAGCAGAAGCTAATGAAAATGCAATGAAGCTCGCTTCATTTTATAATGGGAGAAAAAAAATAATTGCTTTTAATAAATCCTTTCACGGAAGAACCTCTCTGGCAGTGGCCGTCACGGATAATCCGGCAATTGTAGCTCCTGTCAACCAAACAGAAAATGCAGTCTTTCTGCCGTTTAATGATGAAACAGCCCTGGAAAATTATTTTAACGCGCATGGCGATGAGGTTGCCGCAGTAATTATAGAAGGTATCCAGGGTGTTGGTGGAATCAATATCGCCAGTGATTCTTTCCTTAAAAAAATAAGATCTCTATGTACGGTACATAATTCAATTTTCATAGCCGACAGTGTACAATGTGGATATGGGAGAACAGGTTCTTTTTTTTCCCATGATCACTCAGGCGTGCAGGCGGATATTTATAGTATGGCCAAAGGTATGGGGAATGGATTCCCGGTTGCAGGTATACTGATAGCTCCCTTCTTAAAACCAAAACACGGAATGCTGGGAACAACATTTGGAGGAAATCACCTGGCATGTGCTGCTGCTCTTGCAGTTTTGGAAGTGATCGAAGAAGAAAATCTGATGGAAAATGCAAAATCAACGGGAGAATTCCTGATGAGCAGGTTAAAGAAAATAGATGGGCTTAAAAATGTTCGTGGCAAAGGTTTAATGATAGGATTTGATCTGGAAACGAATCTGAAGGATCTGCGAAAAAACCTTTTAAAAAACCAACAAGTGTTTACGGGTGAAGCAAAGCCTAACACCATACGCCTGCTTCCTTCTCTGGCATTGAGAAAAAAAGAAGCGGAGGAATTCCTGGAATCTCTGGAAGAAGAAATACTTAATATGGTTTCATCAAATCTGGTAAATCAGGCATGAAAAATTTTATATCCATTGAAGATGTCACAAACCTGGATCACCTGATTGCGCAGGCACTCCGCTATAAAAAAAATCCTTTTGAAGACAGATTACTTGGTCAGGGTAAAAAAATTGGCCTCCTGTTTCTGAATCCGAGCCTTCGCACGCGGTTTAGCACACAGGTTGCTGCATTGAACCTCGGTCTGGAGCCGCTGGTATTTAATGTGGACAAAGAAGGATGGGCATTGGAATTTGAAGAAGATGCCATTATGAGTGGTAACTCAGTGGAACACATTAAGGACGCTGCTCCGGTACTTGGAAAATATTTTGATATCCTTTGCATACGCACATTCCCTTCTTTAAAAAACAAGGAAGATGACTACAGCGAATTATATATTACGCAGTTTGTGAAATATGCCGGCATTCCTGTTGTTAGCCTCGAAAGTGCCACACTTCATCCCCTTCAAAGCCTTACGGATATTCTGACGATCACTGAATGTTTACAATCCACGCCGGAAATTAAGAAACCGAAAATTGTTTTGACATGGGCACCACATGTTAAACCTCTTCCTCAATGTGTCGCCAATAGTTTTGCTCAATGGATCAATGCCTGGGGCAAAGCAGATTTTGTAATAACCCACCCCGAAGACTATGATCTTGATAAACGATTTACAAAAGGGGCACATATATTACATAATCAGGATGCCGCACTGAAAGATGCCGATTTCGTTTACGTTAAAAACTGGAGCACTTACGAGGATTATGGAAAAATGTATACAAATGATCCGGAATGGATGCTTACCAATGAACAATTAAAACTTACAAATAACGCAAAAGTAATGCATTGCCTCCCCGTAAGACGCAATGTGGAATTGAGTGATGAAGTTTTGGATGGTCCCCAAAGCATAGTAACCACGCAGGCCGGAAACCGGGTCTGGGCTGCACAATCCGTTCTCAGTGAAATTCTTAAATCCTGATTATGGAAAATCTCTATGTGATAAAGATCGGAGGAAATATTATTGATGACGATGCATTGCTGTCGGTATTTCTCAAAAAATTCGCTGCCATTAAATCAAAAAAAATCCTGGTCCACGGCGGCGGTAAACTGGCAACAAGACTGGCCGAAAAATTGAATATTCCCCAACAGTTGATCGATGGCAGAAGGATAACAGACGGGGAAACGCTGAAAATTGTTACAATGGTTTACGCCGGTTATATTAATAAACATATCGTCGCAGAATTACAGTCACTGAAATGTAATGCAATTGGCATTAGCGGGGCTGACGGAAACAGTATTCTGGCCCATAAAAGGGAAATAGCAGATATCGATTATGGATTTGCAGGTGACATCGACCGTGTGAATGCCGATTGGTTCAAGCAACTGCTGGATGGCGGGATTTGCGTTGTTGTTTCATCTATCACACATGATGGAAATAATCAGTTGCTGAATACAAATGCAGACACGATCGCTCAGGAAATTGCGAAAGCCATGAGTCCGGCTTTTGAAGTAAATCTGGTTTACAGTTTTGAAAAACCAGGTGTGCTGCAGGACGTTGAAAATGAAAATTCGGTGATATCAAAATTGAGCCCGGGAAATTATAAAAAGCTAAAAGAATCCGGGAAAATATTTTCCGGAATGATTCCCAAATTGGACAATGCCTTTAAAGCCATTGGTTCAGGTGTGAATAAAGTTATCATAGGGATGGGGGAAGAATTGGATTTGCTCATCTCCGGAAAATCCGGCACAACGATCAGTCATGAATAAAGTTCCCATGGAAACCTTACAGACAGAAGCTATTGATTTATTGAAGGAGCTTATATCGACGCCTTCCTTTTCCAAAGAAGAAAACGATACAGCAGACCTTATATGTGCATTTTTTGCCCGTCATGAAATACCTTTTTCCCGTGTAGGAAATAATATTTATGCGCGTAACAAAAACTATCACAGTTCTCGGAAGAGTATATTACTGAACTCTCATCATGATACAGTTCGACCCAATAAGCATTATAGCCTGGATCCTTTTACCCCGGTCATAAAAGATGGAAAATTATTCGGATTGGGAAGTAACGATGCAGGTGGATGCCTGGTTAGCCTGGCCGCAGTATTTCTTCATTATTACAATCATCCCGATCCAAAACATAATATTGTATTTGCTGCCAGCGCCGAAGAAGAAATCAGCGGCGTCAATGGAATTGAATTAGTGCTTCCTTATCTTGGACAGATTGATTTCGGAATTGTTGGCGAACCCACCAAATTGGAAATGGCAGTTGCCGAAAGAGGGCTGATGGTGATAGATTGCATAGCTTCGGGGCGTCCGGGTCATGCCGCAAGGAATGAGGGAGAGAATGCTCTCTACAAAGCTATTGAAGATATTCAGTGGATTCGTAATTACCGATTCGAGAAAAAAAGCGACCTGCTAGGTGAAACGCGTATGAGTGTAACTGTTATAGAAACTGAAAACAAACAACATAATGTTGTACCTGCGCAGTGCAAGTATGTGATAGACGTTCGTGTAAATGAATTGTATAGTTTTGATGAAATCCTTGAAGGGTTAAAAGAAAACCTGAAAAGTAGCTTTAAACCACGGACAACCCGCATGAAATCTACCTCGATTCCGCTGGATCATCCCCTGGTGAAATCAGGTATAAGAATTGGAAAAAGCTACTATGGTTCACCTACCACTTCTGATAAAGCCTTAATGCCTTTCCCTGCTTTAAAAATGGGACCGGGCGATTCGGCCAGAAGTCATACAGCTGATGAGTATATTTATATTGATGAAATCAAAGAAGGAATATCTACCTATATCCACCTGCTGGACGAGTTTGTGTAAGCCAACTTCAAAGTGTGGTAGTGTGGTAGTGTGCTAGTGCGAAAATGAAATGTAAAATTAAATAAATAATTTTCAATAAAGCTTTAAGCCTTGTGCTTTAAGCCTTAAGCTTTAAAAATGAAACTCTGGGAAAAAAAAGGATCAGATATAAATACTCAGATTGAAAAATTCACGGTGGGTCGCGATCCGGAATTTGACATGATACTTGCCATATACGATGTTCAGGGTTCGATGGCTCATGCAAAAATGCTGGAATCAGTAAATATGTTAAGTACTGATGAAGCCCGGTCTATTCAGAAAGAACTTGAAAATATTGAATCAGATATAAAAAATGGATTGTTCAGTATAGAAACCGGCGTTGAAGATATTCATTCACAAATAGAATTGAATCTGACCAGGAAAATTGGAGAAGCTGGAAAAAAAATTCACAGTGGCAGGAGCCGCAATGACCAGATAGCAGTTGACATTAAATTATTTCTTCGCGCAGAAATTCTTAAAATTAAGGCTGAAGTAAAAGAGCTATTTGACCTGCTGATTTCGCTCAGTCATCAACACCGGAATGATTTGCTTCCGGGTTATACGCATTTACAAATTGCGATGCCATCTTCATTCGGTCTTTGGTTTGGCGCTTATGCCGAAAGTTTAATTGACGACCTTGAAATACTGGCGGCATCTTACCAGGTCGTAAATAAAAATCCACTCGGAAGTGGTGCAGGGTATGGTTCTTCCTTACCATTGAACAGGAAAATGACTACTGAACTACTCGGATTTAACAGTCTGCATTACAATGTAGTTTATGCACAAATGAGCCGGGGAAAAACTGAAAAACTGGTTTCCTTTGGTTTGGCTTCCATCGCTGCAACCCTTTCAAGACTTGCCATGGATTGCTGTTTATACATGAATCAGAATTTTGGTTTTATTTCATTCCCCGACGAACTTACAACCGGCAGCAGCATCATGCCACATAAAAAAAACCCGGATGTATTTGAACTGATCAGGGCAAAGAGTAATCGGATTCAATCTATTCCCAACGAACTCAGCCTTCTTATGAATAATCTGCCTTCGGGTTACCACCGTGACATGCAACTCACAAAGGAAATTTTATTCCCTTCTATCGAAGATTTGAAATCATGCATTGAAATGACCATACTTATGCTATCACATATCCGGATAAAAAAAGACATTCTTCAGGATGATAAATATAAATATCTGTTTAGCGTGGAAGCTGTAAATGAATTGGTAATTAAAGGAGTTCCCTTCAGAGAAGCATATCAAACCATCGGCAATCAGATTCAGTCCGACACTTTCACATATGACCAGTCAAAAACACTGAAACACAGCCACGAAGGGAGCCTGGGTAATTTAAATCTTTCAGAAATCGGGTCAGAAATGGAAAAGGTATTAGCTAAATTTAAATAAAAAAAATTTATGTTATCATATAAATTTCAGCGGCTTCTTCTGTCGTTCCTGATACTTATGTGCACATACAGCAACGCCCAAACCGCGGCCGATCAAAAAAAACAGGATAAAAATGCCCAATTGAAGAACATGATCGATTCAAAACATTTTCAGTTTCAGGCACTTTCTGCAACTTCCATGAAAGGCAAAACCATTCAGCTTTCCAGTGAGTATTATTTAAAATTAAATAAGGACAGTCTCAATGTTGATCTGCCATATTATGGAAGATCGTATACAGCAGATTATCCGGGAACAGATGTGTCGGTCAGGTTTAAATCCAACCAGTTCTCATATTCTTCTGATAGTACGAAAAAGGGAGGATGGGAAATTACCATTATTCCAAAAAATGAACCCAGGGCCAATAAAATTTATATGGCTGTAACTTCCAGTGGATACTGCACTGTGAATATCGGCAGCAATACCCGACAGTCAATTTCATATTACGGATATATCAAAGATTATGATGCCCGCTGATTATTCTGTGATTACGCGCCGTGGGGTGTCCTGCCCGGCAATGATTGAACCGGCACTGAAACCTATTGCACGAATTATTTCTGTCATGTTTCTCAGATCAAGTGTTCCAACCTCATCACCCTGCGTGTGATAATATTTTTCGGAATCCATTTTAGATGTGGATATGGTATGTGCCGGAACTCCTTTTTTTGCAAGTGTCGCATTATCAGATCTTAAGAATAATCCCTGTTCGGGGTAAGGATCGGGATAAAATTTGAATTGACTACCGGATAGATTTTTTTGCAGTATAGCACCCATATCCGATTTGTCAAATCCCGTTATATAGGCAGAATTTTTACCCCATTTACTTTCTGTTCCTATCATTTCGATATTGAACATCGCCATCACTTTATCAGGATCTACAATTTTTGAAAAATAAGCAGAGCCGAATTCTCCAATCTCTTCAGCGGTAAATGCCACAAAAATAATTGAGCGTTCGTTGTTGTGAATTTTGCTGAAATATTTTGCAAGCATTATTACTGCCGTGGTACCTGACGCATCATCGTTCGCTCCATTGTAAATTGAATCTCCTTTCGCATCTGGACTCCCAATACCCAGGTGATCATAATGGGCAGAAAAGATTACATACTCTTCAGGTTTGGATTTACCCCGGATAATTCCTGCGATGTTAGTCAGACTCTGCTTTTTTGTTTTCTGATGAACCTGAATTTTAAATTGCTGTGGATCGGAATCAGTTAAAATCAATATGCGGTTCCCGCTGCCTTCAAACTGGTGCATTTGAAATCTGACAAGTCTTCTGAAGTTCCTGGCAAAGGAAGTATCCACAATTATAAGAACATTCTCATCTGCATCCAGGTATTTAAAAACTACCGAACGGAAATCGGCTCCCTTTTTTACATATACTTTCTGGTAATGATCAGCCTGAGTAACAACCAGTGAAGAATTACCTGAAAAAATCAGAATGTTCTTACTATCAAAAGAAGTCCCATCTATGATTGCGGAAATTTCTGTGGACTCAGGATTTAGCATTGTAAAGGATTGATCAAATCCATCCTTAGAGCCGGGAAGTGGAATTAAACCGGCATCCTTAAATTCTTTTTTGATGAAGTCAGCGGCCTTATCAATTCCCGGGGTAAAAACCTGACGACCCTGCATATCGTCTGCAGCAAGAATGTTTTCAATACGGCTTACTTCCTGTTCACTTATTGACGGGATATTCTGGGAATGTATACTCGGAGAAATTACCAGGAGACAGGACAGAAAAATTAAACGCATATCAGATATTAGAGATTATAAGCTCATCATTTCCTTAAACTTCACTGTTTGTCTCCGGCTGACTTCAATTTTTTCTCCTCCTTTCAATTCAAGAAGAAGTCCCCCGTTAAAATATGGTTCAATTTTTTCTATCAGTCGCAGGTTTACGATATGCTTTCTGTTCGCTCTGAAAAAAACCTTTTCATCCAGTCTTTCTTCCAGTGCATTTAATGATTTTAATATAAGTGGTTTGTTGGATCCGAAATAAATCTTGGCATAATTCCCCACACTTTCAAAAAGCCGGATATCCGCGAGTTTCACGAACCAGCATCTTTCACCGTCTTTTACGAAGACCTGATCGTTTTCGTGCAGCATGCTTCTGTTCACAGCTATTTCATCATCAGGAGCTGATTCCCTGTCCCGGCTTTCTTCCAAATGAAGTTTATGCAATGCATCAGCAAGTCTGCGTGGCTCTACCGGTTTTAGCAGATAATCAAGTGCATTCACTTCGAAAGCTTTTAGCGCATAATCGTCATACGCCGTAGTGAAAATTACATCTGGAGCTTTATCCAATTCGGCCAGCATGTCGAAACCCGTTTTACCCGGCATCTGAATATCCAGGAAAATCAGATCGGGATTGAGACTGTCTATTTTTTCAATGCCTTCATTGGCATTGGCTGCTTCGGCGATGATTTCTATTTCAGGAAATTCCTGGAGCAACTTCTTTAATTCGTTGCGGGCCAGTCTTTCATCGTCAATAATTACTGCTCGTATCATATGCATGATTTATGTCAATGGAATATGTAATTCTGCTTCAACCATATTTCCTTTTATCTCGCGAATATAAAAATTCGCCTGTTCACCAAATAAAAGCTGCAAACGATTTCGCGTACTCACCAGGCCAAAACCATCTTCATTGCCTGATTTGCTCAAGTGACCTGTATTGCGGATCACCAGTTGATGATAGCGTTCCTTCATTTTAGATATTATGGTTACTGTTCCACCGCTAACCTGTTTACTTATGCCGTGTTTAATGGCATTCTCCACCAGGGTCTGCAGCATCATAGGTGGTATAGGTTGAGTCAAAGTATTTTCTGCGATTTCATACTGAACATTTAACCGGTCTTCAAAGCGTATATGTTCCAGTGCCAGATAATCTTTCACAATATTCAGTTCTTTTTCAAAAAAAACAGTTTCCTGTTTTTCTGTCTGCATACTGCTTCTTAAAATATTGCTCAGCTCCGTGATGGCTGTTCTAGCTCTCAGTGGATTTTCGTCAATCAGCGCCCTGATACTGTTAAGAGCGTTAAAAATAAAATGTGGATTGATATGGCTCTTGATGGTTTTCAGTTCCAGTTCTTTAACGAGTGCCTCGAGTTTCAGCGTGTCCAATTCCTGGTTCCGTGTTTTCTGGATATAGTGAAAGAAATAATAAATCAGGGTCCATGGAATAATATACAATCCGTTCTCTACGGTTACCAACAGAAAGCGCGTGGAGAATTCCAGCTTTATATTACTAACGACGGATGGATCAAGCCAGCTGATTACAGAAATCCTGATGATTGTATCCAGCAAACAAACAATTAATATTCCTATGGTAAGTCTTGGTAATGCTTTTTCAACCGGTAAAGCCAGCCACCCGGCCCGATGAATGTAAAGTCTGAATAAATGGGTTGTAAGAATTCCTACCAGCATTTTTATTGCCAGGCCCATAAGAAAATGCTCATCAACCCGCTGGCCGATCAGAAGATTTATCAAAATCAGGAACAGGGCGAGAATGCCCCAGCCGCCAATCTGAAGCCACCAATAATATTTACTAGTCTTTTGCATCCGATGATTAGCGACAAAACTAGACGATAAATCATCCTTTCCCATATTTTAAGTATTAATGGATGATTCCGGCCATTTGGCGGTCACCCGCCTCCGGGAAGGGAGCCGCTCCAGGACAGGCTGGTATGTCGCTGGAAAATCTTATTTTTACCTGTTTAAATCAACCAGATGGACCTACTGCCGGGACCCCTTTTACAAACCGTTGAATCCCCCGAAGATCTAAAAAAATTAAACAGGGATCAGCTGCAGCAGTTAACTGATGAATTGCGTCAGTATATTATTGATGTGGTAAGCATGCACGGAGGTCATTTTGCTGCCAGCCTGGGTGTCGCAGAACTCACAGTAGCGCTACATCATACTTTCAATACCCCCTATGACCAGCTTGTCTGGGATGTTGGCCATCAGGCATATGGGCATAAAATTCTGACTGGTCGCCGTGATAACTTTTCTTCCAATAGAAAATATAAAGGGTTAAGCGGTTTCCCCAACCGAAATGAAAGTATCTACGATACATTCGGGGTAGGTCATTCTTCAACCTCAATCAGTGCTGCACTGGGCATGTCCATGGCGGCTAAATATAAAGGTGAAGACGATCGGAAAGTCGTTGCCATAATCGGGGATGGCGCCTTGACCGCAGGTCTGGCATTCGAAGGCATGAATCATGCAGGTGTTGCCGATTCCGATCTCCTCATAATCCTGAATGATAATTGCATGAGCATTGACCCAAATGTGGGTGCATTGAAAG
>DATHNR010000615.1:0-2480 GCA_035485835.1 Puia sp. | reverse complement strand
TGTAGTATTCACATTCAATATGCTATACTGCATGACAAGTTTATCGTTCAATGCTTTTTGCGTGGCCACAAAATGCAATCCCAACTGCTTTCTTCCGGAATTAATAACGACTCCCTGCTGATCTATGTAGTTGACAGATCCGCGATAACTAAAGCCGTTTCCACCACCGGTAATTGATAAATACTGGCTGGTTGAAACTCCAGTCTGAGTTAAGGCTCTTTGCCAATCAGTGTTTCCACCATGATCGTACCCTGTAATAGAGCTGTCTATCTTACCGGGAGATGCTCCCTGTGAAGTGAGTAATTTTGTATAGCCTTCTTTCCATTGAGCCGCATCCGCCATATCATATAAGGTTCCGACATGGTCTACACTAACCGAACCATTATATTCGACAACAGCCTTACCAGAGACTCCTTTTTTTGTATTAACCACCATTACGCCGTTTGCACCGCGCGAACCATAGATGGCTGCGGCTGAGGCATCTTTGAGGATATCTATGGAAGCGATATCGCCTGCAGGAATGTCTGAAAAGGTAGCCGGATCATCCAAAGGAACTCCATCTATAACTATTAAAGGAGTCTGACCACCTGAGATAGAAGTCTGACCTCTTAACCTGATTGTAAAAACTCCGTTGGGGTCACCACCAGGTTGTGTAACCACAACACCCGGCACTTTACCCGCAATGAGCTGGGCAGGATTCGCCAGGTTACCCGTGGTAAAATCCTTGGAAGCAATTTGAGATACGGCACCTGTAAGGTCTTTTTTCCTTGCTGTACCATAACCGATTACAACCACATCACTTAATGATTGTGAAGATGTAACAAGCGTAATACTTACTGAAGACTTATCTGTAATACTAATTTCCTGCTGGGTAAACCCAACAGAACTGACAAGTAAAGTTTTTGCATTGCCCGGAACCGACAATGTAAATGCACCTGCTGCATCTGTTGTTGTTCCGCCTTTCGATGAGCCTTTAATTGAAACTGAAGCTCCCTGAATAGGTGCTCCTTTGTCATCCAAAACTGTACCTGTAATAACCTTGGTCTGTGAGAGTGCTAACTGTGTAAAGGATACACATAAGAAGAGGACAGAGACCCTCTGAAGCAATCGTTTAATGGTCATAATCAATGGTTTAAGCAATTAAGCAGCTAAAATAGCATTAATTATGCAGAATTTAACAAAAAGGTTAAAAAAAAATAAACGCAGAAAAAATACTAGTGTAGCTTAATAACCATGAAGACAGGTAACATCAATTAAACGCTGCAATCTGATGAGAGGTTGCGTCAGAAGTCGAGACGCATGAATTTTCTTCCTTCCTTGGTCTTATATTTCACATAATTGAATTTATACAGCTTGCCGGGACGATGCGGCACATCAAATTCCAGTTCATTCGTGTCCTCAAGTACGTCCATAGAAAAGAATTTCTTTCTGAAATTTCTTCTGTCGAGCTTGATCCCTAAAATGGCTTCATAAAGATTTTGTAATTCCCTTAGCGAAAACTTCTGAGGCAACAGACTGAATCCAAGGGGATGCTCCTGAACCCGTTTTTGCAACCATTCGTGGCACACATTTAATATCAGCTGATGGTCGAAGGCCATATCCATATCCGGACTTAATTTATGCCAGTGAAGTTCATTATCCGTTTTCTGCAAACGGTGCTGCTGAATATTAATCAGTGAGCAATAAGCGATGGTCACAACCCTTGCTGCCGGATGCCTGATCACATCGCCAAAGCTTTTTACCTGTTCAAGGTAAACATCATCCATACCGGTTCGTTCCTTCAATACCCGGTATGCTGCCTGGTCAAGATCCTCATCGCGGTGTACGAGGTCACCTAACAGTGACCATTTCCCTTCAAATTGTTTTAAATCCGATTTGATCATGAGCACTTTGAGCTCGTTTTCATCAAATCCAAAAATCACACAGTCAACCGAAATTCCAATCAGTCCGTCACTTTCGAGTTGCTTCAATACGGCTTTGATATCTTTTCTCTTTGGCAGTTTTTCCGTGCTCATACGCTTAAATTTGTAACAGCAGTTCAGTGCTCTAAATATAATCCAGATACTTTAAACTTTATAAATACGATTCTTCTAAAAAAAAGTTTTAAACCTTAGTCTATGTACAGTCCCGAACAGACCCGCCAGCTGCAGGAACTCAGTAAATCCCTCTTGAAAAAGCTAACTCAAAAAAGTCTGAATATTAAGGATTTGGCCTCGCTTCGGAATGTCCTTGTGTTTCATGAATACCGTTATTATATATTGAATGATCCCCTGCTCTCTGATACTGAATATGATACCTTATATAAATCGCTTGAAAAACTGGAATCTGAAAATCCCGGGTCGATCACTCCTGATTCCCCCACCAGGCGCGTGGCAAAAGAACTAACAAAAAGCTTTCCTACGGTAAACCATCTTGTTCCCATGCTTTCCCTGGAAAATTCCTACAACGAAGAAGATCTGGTTGATTGGGACAGGAAGGCG
>DATHNR010000614.1:0-2980 GCA_035485835.1 Puia sp. | reverse complement strand
AAATAGTAATAGGTGTATTTTGAATTAAAGTCGCACCATTTACAGGCGAGGAAATCACAGTTACCGGAGGCGTTATATCTGTCGATCCAACTGCTCTTGTCAATCCTGTTTCCAGTACAGCAGTGGGATCAGGTTGGGCGCCCATGTCAGCCAGCAGATTTATTGTTCCCTGCTGCATGGATAGATCAGGAGGGTTATTGCCTCCATCATGATTCGCGTCCAATCCCCAGGCCCATTGAACAGTACCTGCGCCAAATACCAGAGCACCATTGCCCTGATATTTATAAAGAGATAACTTATGAACGCGTCCCTGATCTCCTGTTGACATAGACATCGTAACTCGTCCATTCGGATAACTATTAAAATACTGCTCCCAATCCCACTCATATCCCAGGGTTCCGTTGGGGAGTTGTTGAGTCTGACCGGCTCCTAATGAGGCTACCGGAGTATTTCGCCAGAACCATAAATTTTTATAAGTATCCGGAACAGAAATATTATCCGAAACTCCGTCCCAACTGATATTTCCACTCAATGCATTTTCAGGTTTACAGGCATTTCCTGTTGGATCATTGCAACCATCCCGCCATAAACCGGTCCACTCAACATTAGGGTCGCATTTAGTACCGCAAGCGTTTTCTGCAGGTGTAGCCAGCGTTCCCTCTTTATAGCAAACCATCGTACGATATGCAACACCATTTTCATCAGCTTCCCATCTTGTTTTCCAGTAACATTCATTTCCACTAAAAAATGCAAGTCTGGTTCCTGCAGCGCGGGCCGCTTCCACACTATTCCTGACTTCTTTAGACCAGTATTCATCATGACCAACACTTAGAAATATTTTATGATTTAGTAAGAGATTAATGTTATTTGCATTATTGCGTGCAATATCCATATCACTCGTATAGCTGATATCATATCCGTTTGCTTCCAGAAATCGAATCATAGGATATTCCGCATTCATAAACCAATCCTCTTGCGGTCCGCCCCCACCCGATCCACTGCGGGTTACGAATGGCCTGTTATAACTCACTTTATCACCATGCATAAATGGCATCATCGGTGCTGTTGCGATATACAAACTGTTTCCACCATAGCCATTATACGCCTGCCATGTGGCATCCGACGTTTTAAAAAATAATGCTGAAGTACTTGCGTCATTTCTAACCACAAAAGGAATATGGCTTGTTGCATTTGGATTAGCTCCTACCCTTGTAAGTTTGGCAATATATAAACCGGTAACTGCTGTTGAAGGTACATTCCATGTTGCTGTTACAGTCCAGGCACCACAATCAATTAAAGCAGTCGTACCGTCTACTGAGCAGGGGTGAATTGTACTTTGTGAGATACCGGTAAAAGGCCCGGTAAGATGCGCTATCAGACGTGCACCGTTTCCCTGGTAATAACCCAAACGATAAATATCAATATTAAAATTTGTACTTCCGCCAACGACAGTATTCACGTCAATTTTGAAGCCAATGGTTGCACCTGCACTTACGCTGATATCCGTAGCATATCCCTGAATGGAAAGATCACCAGCATCTTTTGTAGGAATATCCCAGGTTGTTGCAGGTGTACCCGGATTTTGATTTTCCGTTACAATTGCATTCTGTGCAAAAGAAGAACTTGCTGCAAAAATCGCAACAACGATTAAGAGCATGGAATTTTTCATTCCTCTGTTAAAGGGTAGAGTTTTCTGGTACATACACACAAATTTCTATCGGTTAAAAATTTAGAATTTTTAAGAACACGAATTAGATTTTGAAAAAGGATCTGGATAGAAATGAAAGGAATTGGATAGAAAGGAAGGATTTGGAAAATAAAATAAGGTGAAAATAGGCCCGCAATGCAATGAGTCCCTATACCTTAGATATTATACGATCAGAATAGAATGCCGCAAAATAAAAACTATTTTTGGTAAAGTTAAATTATTCCGCATTTATTGTTGATTCTTAACAATGAAACCTATTCTTATTAAATCATTAACTATCAATTACTTATGTAATTGAACGCCATTTATTGTTGGAAATATAAGGGGCCCCCTGACTTTTTCAGAATGTCATGGGGTGTTTTTGCCAGGTTGATTTCCGGTGCTTTCAGGTATTATTTGTAAGTCCTTATAGTTATTTAATCGTTATTCAATTATCAGTTTCTTCACTGCCGTGAAATTACCAGAACGCATCCTGTAAACATATACCCCTTTGGCGAGACTTGCTGTATTCAGGTCATATTCATAATTACCAGCTTGCTTAATTTCATTCACCAAAATCTTGACAGGCCTTCCCTGCATATCATACAGCACCAATTCAACCTCAGCACTTACAGGAATGCTGTAATTAATCCTTGTATTCTGATAAAAAGGATTCGGATAATTCTGTCCAAGATAATATGTCGGAGTTGTAGTCAATGTATCTTCCGTCGGAATTAAATGTAAAGTCTGTGCACTTGTAACTGTTGCGCCATAGTTGGCAACATAGTTTCCACTTCCGGCATCGAAGAATACATAACTGACTCCTTTTATTGAATCTGTCGTTGTCGGTACGGCAATTCCATTTTGTGTGAGGGATATAAATGAACCTGCCGAAACCACTCTTGGCAGCATACCTTTTAAGTTAACTGCCTTTGGATCCTGTACAACCGTAAATGCCAACTGGTTATTTGACCAGGTGTAGTTGCTGAATGTTGAATTGTTTCTTCCATCCAGCCAGTCAAGCATTTGTTTGGCTGATACCACTGGTATCTGAAGGCTCTGTGCTGTTTGTACGATTGCATCAGAACCAGGAGATGCGGGATAATCCGTATGCATATTGGCTGTGAATACACCATAATATCCGGCGGGGCCTGTAGCATTATTTAAAAGTGCAGTTATTGTCTCAGGATAATCCTGGCCAGATTCATCAGTCATCTGCGATGTCGCCTGATAGCTGTCAATCAAACTACCATCAGTATCCGCAAAACGCATTGGCATTCCTGAGCCTGTAAA
>DATHNR010000613.1:0-4024 GCA_035485835.1 Puia sp. | reverse complement strand
GCCGGTTTTTAAACCGAATAATTTTATCTGGGAAGGGGATACATATACATCATCGGGAGAAGAAAGATAATTATAATCACTGCTGCGGAGAAATCCATATCCATCCGGCATCATTTCCAAAACGCCCTCTGCCTGAATTACGCCATCAAATTCAATATTGAAATTTTCATTGCGACGCTGAGGGTAAACTTTTTGCTGCTGATCACCATTTCCCGGGCGACTTTGTTCGGGTGAAGATCCATTTTCCTCGCCCCCGTTTTCCTGGTTTTCGTTTTGGGTATTGTCTGACTGGGAATTTTCTGATTCATCGGATTGGTCTGAATCTTCCGTGTGACGCTGAACCGGCTGTTCGGGTTTTGGATGTGGCTGCGGTTTGTGATATTCAACAGGAGCCTGAATCTCTTCCGGAGCTTCGTCTTCCTTCCTGCGAAGTTTTTTAACGATGGGCTTTTCTTCTTTCTTCTTAAGGTCTTTTTTCGGTTCCAACCTTTTTAGTTTTGGTGCTGTATCGCCACTTTCCACAAAAGCTTCTTCGCTTGAATTCGCTGTTGTTGTTTTTACAATGCGCTTGCGTTTGGGCTTATCATCTCCGTCAGCGCCATCGGATTTTTCATTGGGCGTTAGAGCCTGTTTATCTAATATTTTATAAACGAGTTCCTGCTTATCACTTTTTTTTGCATTAGGGATTTTCAACTGCTCAGCAATATCGAGCAGTTCGGGAACGAGCATGTCGTTTAATTGTAGTATGTCGTACATAGTGAAGCTTGAGAATTACAGCAGTTACAACTGAGCTGTAGAAAAAGGATTTGTGAATGTGTTTTTGATTAAGGACGAGCGGAATGACTAAAACTGACGTTTGCGAGCAAAGGATAAGAACAAATCAGCCTGATTCCGCTGCAATGATAATATAAAAACGGAAAATCTAAAAAAATATTTCAAGGATTATCTTTGCCCTCTTTATTCAACTGAAAGCCTGATATACCAAATGTTCAACAAACGTGTCAAAATCAAAGATGCCCTTGGAATGCTGCCGGGAAAAGAGGAAATAACTGTAATGGGATGGGTGAGAACACTGAGGAATAACCAGTTTATTGCCTTAAATGACGGATCCTCCAATGAAAATCTGCAGATTGTTCTCGAATTAGGGTCATTTGACGAAAACCAGGTGAGGAAAATAACTACCGGAGCTTCGGTTCGGGTCGTTGGACATTTAGTGGCTTCACCGGGAAAAGGTCAGCAGATTGAGCTTAAAGCTATAAAATTGGAGATCCTTGGACTGAGTGACCCGGAAAGATTTCCGCTTCAGCCTAAAAAACACAGCCTCGAATTTTTAAGAGAGATTGCCCATCTGAGATTTCGGACAAACACATTTGGATCTGTTTTCAGGGTGAGGCATGCGTTGGCATTTGCCGTACACCAGTTTTTTAATGAACGGGGGTTCGTTTACCTGCATACACCTATCATTACCGCCTCTGATGCAGAAGGCGCCGGTGAAATGTTTAAGGTAACTACACTGCCCTTCGATAATACGCCAAGAAATGAGTTAGGAGAAGTAGATTTTAAAGAAGATTTTTTCGGCCGCGCTACCAATCTTACAGTAAGCGGTCAGCTTGAGGGTGAACTGGCTGCCATGGGATTTTCTGATGTATATACATTTGGACCCACTTTCCGGGCTGAGAACTCGAATACGACCAGACATCTGGCCGAGTTCTGGATGATTGAACCAGAAGTGGCTTTCAATGACCTCGAGGATAATATGGACCTGGCTGAATCTTTCGTGCGTTATCTGATTGCCTATGTGTTAAAAAATAACCGCGCCGATCTTGAATTTCTGGACGCCAGACTCGCTGAAGAGGAGAAACAAAAACCTCAGTCCGAACGAAGTGAAACCGGATTGATTGATAAGCTGGAATCTGTTGTCAGTCAGGATTTCGAGCGGATCACCTATACCCAGGCAATTGAGATCCTGTTGCAATCCCCCGCATATAAAAAGAAAAAATTCAAATATGAACTCTCCTGGGGAACAGATCTTCAGAGTGAACACGAACGCTGGCTCGTGGAAAAACATTTCAAGAAGCCGGTAATCGTATCCGACTATCCAAAAGAAATAAAAGCATTTTATATGCGGCAGAATGATGATGGTAAAACGGTTGCGGCTATGGATATTCTGGCACCTGGTATTGGAGAAATTGTTGGAGGATCACAAAGGGAAGAAAGACTCGATATGCTGGAAAAAAGAATGATTGAAATGCATATCCCCATCGAACAAATGTGGTGGTATCTTGATACACGTCGTTTTGGAACTGTTCCTCATGCAGGCTTCGGCCTCGGGTTTGAACGTATGGTTCAGTTTGTAACAGGTATGACCAATATCCGTGATGTGATTCCTTTTCCGAGAACTCCGAAGAATGCGGAATTTTAGGTTGAAAGCAGAAGGAGTAAAGCCTGGTTTTCCCTCAGTTTCCCTCTTTGGTCTCTCTATTGCCTCTCTATGGTCTCTCGGATTCGGAGAGACCATAGAGGCAGCAATGAGGACCCATTGACAGGTTTGCTGGTCCGGATACCGGCAGCTATTTCTGCAGGTATGCATTTTATGCTTCCCAAATAATTTTTCTCAAAATATTTTATTCTCATTAAACCCTTATAATTCACGTGATTATCTAAGCTACTATAAAAAGTATTGACTCTGCTATGGTACTTTGTTTTGCATAGTACTAAATTTATCCATATATTTGTATCGCAAGCGGAAATCATTCATTTTAAAAGCCCAGATCATGAACATAGAAAATACACAGAGCCAGATGCGGAAGGGAATTCTGGAATTCTGTATTCTTTCAATAATCCGTCGCGGGGAAGCCTACCCTTCAGATATCGTCGAAGAAATGAAAGCGGCGAATCTGAATATTCTGGAAGGAACCCTATACCCTTTACTCACCAGGTTGAAAAATGCTGATATGCTCACTTATCGTTGGGTGGAAAGCAATTCAGGACCCCCACGTAAATATTTTTCCCTTACAGAAAAAGGGCTGGCATTTTACAGGGAACTTGAAACTACCTGGAAAGAGCTGGCCGACGCAGTGGATGCACTGGCAAATAAAAGTGAAAACATATCCGAAAACCAAGAAATCAAACCTTAACAATCTCCAAATTAGCATACAATGAAAAAGATCATCAACATAAACTTTCACAGCCGGGTTATACCGATTGAAGAAACAGCGTATGATATTTTGCGTAAATACGTTGAGAGTTTGAAAAAGCATTTTGCGAATGAAGAAGGCGGCGATGAAATCGTAAATGATATCGAAAATCGTTTTGCTGAACTTTTTTCCGACCGGCTCAAGAAAGGTGCTGTTTGCATCACGGATGCAGATGTGAATGAAATCATTACCAGTATGGGTCGTCCGGAAGATTTTGACCAGGATGAAATAAATACCGGAACAAATGGTAACGGAGGCAGCAAAACATCTTCAGCATATGCAGAAGAAGCTACTGAAGATGAACCCCGACGTCTGTATCGTTCTGAAAACGATAAAATGCTCGGAGGTGTTTGCGGAGGACTTGCTGTTTACCTGAGAATCGATCCATCTGTAGTGCGGATAATTTATGCCGTACTCATTCTGGGTAGTTTCGGAACCGCGTTGCTGTTATATTTTATTCTTTGGATTGCACTTCCACCAAAGTCAATGGTTACAAAAATTAAAAAAAGACTTTTCAGGGATCCGGATCACAGAGTGATTGCCGGAGTTGCCAGCGGCCTTGCTGCTTACTTTAATATTGAAATTTGGATTCCACGTGTGATATTTTGTTTACCGTTGATTGTAGGTCTGATAACATCCATATTTCGTCATGCATTTTGGTTTAATTATGATGGACCGGTTTTCTTTACGGGTGGTTTTGGAGGAACATTATTCATAACCTATATCATTTTATGGATCGTTTTACCGGAAGCTTACACTGCCTCAGAGAAACTGGAAATGCGTGGAGAAAAAATCGACCTGGCTTCTATAAAAAATACTATCAAGAG
>DATHNR010000612.1:0-7860 GCA_035485835.1 Puia sp. | reverse complement strand
CAAATATTCTCTGTAATTATTATGATCGCCGGGAGCTTGACCCTTCTGAAATGGAAATACTCTGTGAATGGCTTAGTGAATCGCAGGCAAATGAAGATTTTCTAACTGATCTGAGCGATGATGCGAACTGGATTAAAAATTCACCCTGCGATAAAATTCATAACCTTATCAGATCCAAACTATTTTTACTTTACAAACATTAGCTATCAGGTCAGGTAAGAAGCGAAATGGATTGTTCCATTTTTTCCCCAGAAATAATTGTGAATCATAAAATAATACTGTAAAGTCTTTAACATTTACTGGCATCATTTTATGAGTATATAAAAGATAAAATCAATTATATGCCACAGAAACATCACGAACAGGCAGCTTCTCATCTTGAAGAAGCAGCCAAGCATCATCGATCAGCAGCAAAACATGCTTCTGAAGGAAACAATGAAAAAGCAGCGCATCATGCGCAGGCTGCTCATGGCCATCAGCAAAAAGCAAAGGAACATGCCGGTAAAGCCTCAGAGAAATATGCTGAAAAAGCCGGAACTATGAAGAAAGAAGTTAAGGATAAAGAAATGCATGGATCATCAAACGGGCGTTAGTTACATCATAACCTTAAGGCCAGACAGGAAGAAATGAATTATTTCTTCCTGTTTCGTTTTTATTATCGGAAGAGATAAGAAAAACTATAGGTTCGCCAATGTAAGAGGCCCGTTGCAAT
The DNA here is from genome assembly GCA_035485835.1 of Puia sp. Taxonomy (GTDB): domain Bacteria; phylum Bacteroidota; class Bacteroidia; order Chitinophagales; family Chitinophagaceae; genus Puia. The sequence goes on along the minus strand of DATHNR010000612.1, from coordinate 7,148 downwards.
TACCATATCACATTAAATTAAAATGCTTTCGGCATAAAATTTGTTTTTGTTTAATCTCGCCCACCGGATAACCGGTATTATTTTTTTTCTTCATTCCTCCGAATTATTTAACTCACCGGGCCCCGAGAAGACTTATGAAAATTTTCATTCTGAAAATTTTCGATACCATTAGATTAATTTTCATATATTCATTTCCTTTGAAAATACGAATGGCAGCCCATTATCATAACCATCGGTGGTAATATACTATGTCATCTTTTCTTATGTAAATCAAAACATATTAAAATGCAAACACTACAACAAAAAGCTACTCCGGCAATTTACGAGCCTAAAGGAATCGCTTCAACAGCCCCTGGCAAAACGAGCTTCCTGGTTTTTAAACACAACAAATATTTTATTATACCCACCGAGAGTATTGCTTTTTTCTACGTTAAACATGAATCCTCAACGATTGCATGTTTCGATCTTCAGGAGTATTTTGTAAATTACTCATTGGAAAATATTCAGAACCTTTTAACAGAAAAACAATTTTTCAGGTTGAACAGGCAATACCTGCTCAGTTTTAACGCCATAAAAGAAGTAGAACATTACTTCGCGCGAAAACTTTTAGTGAACCTTACCGTTGCGGTTAAGGACAAATTGATAGTTCCTAAAGAAAAAGTAAGTAGTTTTTTAGAATGGCTGGAGAACAGGTAATTATCATCCCTATTGACGCCGGGCAGAAGGCTAAAGGAGTTCATTTCGAATATCCATCCACTTCAGTGATAGCATCAGCGAAAGCTTTAGGAGCTTCCTGGGGAAGATTGTGTCCGATACCACCTTTGATAATTTTGTTTGAATATTTACCCGAAAATTTATTTGCATAGGAAGAGGGATCAGGGTGCGGAGCACCATTAGCATCACCTTCAAGCGTAATAGTGGGTACAGTGATGACAGGAGCCTTCGCAAGCTGATTTTCCAAATCGTCATATTTTGATTCGCCCTGCACAAGGCCGAGTCTCCAGCGATAATTGTGAATTACTATGGCGACATGATCCGGGTTATTGAATGATGCTGCCGTCTGGTCAAATGTGGCATCATTGAATTTCCATTTGGGTGAAGCGAGTTGCCAGATGAGCCTCGAAAAGTCATGACGGTATTTATCGTAACCAACCTGGCCACGTTCCGTAGCAAAATAATACTGGTACCACCATTGGAACTCAGCATTTGGTGGCAGCGGATTCTTACCCGCGGCCTGACTGCCGATCAGATAGCCACTTACTGAAATAAGGGCCCTGCAGCGTTCCGGCCAGAGTGCCGCGATAATATCTGCAGTTCGCGCTCCCCAGTCAAAACCGCCAATGATTGCTTTCTGGATTTTAAGCGCATCCATCAAAGCAATTATATCAACAGCAACGACTGATTGCTGACCATTACGCATCGTATCTGCCGAAAGAAAATGCGTGGTTCCGAAGCCGCGCAGAAAAGGAACGATCACTCTGTAGCCTGCCTTCGCGAGGAGAGGTGCGACATCAGCAAAACTGTAAATATCGTAAGGCCAGCCATGTAAAAGAATTACCGCTGTGCCATTAGCCGGACCAGCTTCAGCATACCCCACATTTAGCAGTCCGGCATCTATTTGTTTCAGTGGACCGAATGAAGCATTTGTAGAAGCGTTAACTTTTTGCAGGTTCATCCCTTTCGTTTCTGCAGGTTTCATACGGTTGGATTCTGCGTTTACAAAACCAGTCATAATCAATCCACCGGCAGCCATCGATTTTGCTGCAGTGCCCAAAAAATAACGGCGATCATATGAATTTTTCTGTGACATTTTTTCTGTTTATTTAAACAGGTCTTGAAACTAATTTCATTGAGATGAAATCGGGAAGACCACATGATTCCCGGACGGTCTTCCCGATTTTTCACTGGCGCAAAGACCTGAATGCTGCGCGAAGTTCATCACTGAAAAGTTCTGGTTGTTCCCAGGCAGCAAAGTGGCCACCCTTTACAACTTTATTAAAATAAATGAGTTTGGGATATGCCATTTCAGTCCAGCTTTTTGGGGCGGCATAAATTTCATCCGGAAAAACGCTTACGGCAACCGGTATTTTAACATTTCTCACATCGAAAAAGCCACCCTTCGGACCCTGAAAGGCTTCCCAATAGAGACGGGACGCAGAAACACCCGTTTTTGTAAGCCAGTACAAAGTAATATTGTCGAGAATATCGTCTTTTGTGAGACCTTCTTTCTGTCCGTCGAAAACGCGTGTTATGAGTTCATAGCTGCGAATATCATGATCCAGCATCCAAGCTGCCAGACCGATGGGCGAATCTTCAATTCCATAAAGCGTCTGCGGACGGTTTCCCATCTCCAGTGCGTAGGCAATTCCTTTATTGTTAAAATAGTCCAGCTGCTGGTAGGCATTCTTTTCATCAGGTGAAAGATCAGGTGGAATGGTACCTGCGGCCAGAGCTTTGTCGATGCTTGCAGGAACCGTAGCAGGCATATTGGTGTGGATGGCCAGCAATTCCGGTGGTGCAATCAGCGCCATGATTTCAGAAATCGCATTGCCCCAGTCTCCGCCCTGTGCTACATATTTTTTATATCCAAGTCGTTTCATCAGTTCGATCCATGCCCTTGCAACATGCGCAGGATCCCATCCGGTGGTGACAGGCTTTCCCGAAAAACCATGACCGGGAATAGAAGGTATGACAACATCGAAAGCGTCTTCAGCTTTTCCTCCATAGGCTACAGGATCGGTCAGTGGGCCAATGACCTTCATCTGCTCGATGATCGATCCCGGCCAACCATGTGTTATGATAACAGGTAATGCGTTCTTATTTTTTGAACGAACGTGAATAAAATAAATATCAACGCCATCTATCGTGGTCATGAATTGTGGTAAGGCATTGAGTTTAGCCTCTATTTTATGCCAGTCATATTCAGTTCCCCAATATTTGGCGAGTTTTTGCATGGTTGCCAGCTGAACGCCCTGTGAATCATCATTGACTGTTTCTTTATCGGGCCATCGTGTTGACTTAATACGCTGGCGGAGATCATTCAGTGCTGCTTCCGAAACTTTGACATGGAAAGGGCGTATTTCTTCAGACGATCTTAAATCGGTTTGTTGACTGGCCTGCGCCTGGCTGGCAGAGGCTGACAGTACCAGGGCGCCTGTAAAAATTGTACTGGCAAGGGTGTTTTTGCTTTTTTCCATTGTATTAGTATTAAAAAAATTTGGAAAGATTGGTCAAAAGTATTGACGGTATCTACCTCACGCCTATCACTATACAGGCAAGTGGACCAATTGAGCCCTGAACCAGTCATTTTTAGGCCTCAGGGGGTTTGTTTATTGGCTAATAATTTCAATTCAAATACGCAAATGACCAGGAATCGGAAATGCAGTGTATCTATCTCCCCGGTTGTGATTACATCACTCTTCACTCCGACCGGAGTGATTCGACAGGATTGGCGACAGCTGCTCTTATAGACTGAAAGCTGATTGTAATCAATGTTATAATGACAGCTATGATGCCACCCGATGCAAAAATCCACCAGTTGATATTTATTCTGTATGCAAAATTATTCAGCCAGTTGCTCATCATCCACCAGGTAAGTGGTATTGAGATAAAAAATGCCAGACTGACAAGTAATAAAAATTCTTTTGATAAAAGCATGAGCACCTGGCTTACGGAAGCCCCCAGTACTTTACGGATTCCTATTTCTTTATTTCGCTGTTCCGTTGTAAAAGCAACAAGACCCAGTAATCCAAGGCTTGCAATGAAAACAGCAACGACAGCAAAGCTGGAAAATATTTGTCCGGTTTTTTCTTCGGAAGCGTATACAGATGCAAACTTATCGTCCAGAAAATAGTAAGAAAACGGGGTGCGGGCATTGTATGCTTTCCAGTATTTCTTAACTTCTGAAAGCAGGCCGGAAATATCTGTTGTTTTGATTTTCACCATTAATGTACCATTATTGTGCCTGAGCATCATCATGACCGGAACGATTCTTTGTTTAACTGAAGCATAATTGAAATCCTGAACAACACCGATTACCCGATATTCGTGCTGGCCTGAGGAAATAATAGTTTTACCTATGGCTGACTCATTATCTTTCCATCCTAAATCACGGACTGCAGCTTCATTAATTACAACGCCTGAAGAATCACTGCCATAATCTTTGGAAAAATATCTGCCCGTCACCATTTTCATACCGAGTGTGGAGAGGTAATCGTAGTCAACATGAAAAAAGTTGGCATGAATTTCACTTTCTGTTTCGTGCGATCTGTTTTCGCTTGCATAGACCTGCGAGCCATCCATATTTTCATCACTTCTTCCTACAGGAACATCCCTTGAAATCGTTGCATTCAACACGCGGCTGTCACTTAAAAGTTTTTGCTTAAATGCATATTGATTGCTGTCCAGTCCGTAAGTATCCGGAATAACCATCACCTGTTCTTTAGCGTACCCTAATTTTTTATTTTGCATAAAATGAAGCTGCCTGTATACGATCAGGGTGGAAATGATCAGAGAAGTGGAAATCAGAAATTGAAATACAACAAGTCCTCGGCGAAGGCCACCTCCCTTTGATGGTGTTTTTAAAACCGCGCCTTTAAGAACAAGGATGGTTTGAAAAGAAGAAAGAAAAAATGCCGGATAAATACCTGCTGCCAGTCCGACCAAAATCATAAAGACTATTACAGCAATGATTGCTTTAAGTTGAAAGAAGATTGAAATTCCAATTTGTTTTCCCGAAAGATGGTTGAAGGAAGGCAGGATCAGGTATATGAGTAAAAATGCAATCAGGAGGGCGAGAAAGGAAAGTAATACAGATTCTATCAGGAACTGTATGATCAGCTGGGTCTTCAGTGTACCAAGAACTTTACGAATACCAACTTCACGAGCCCGCTTGGCTGAAGCAGCTGTAGACAGATTGGTGAAATTAATGCATGCAAGAAGTATGGTAAAAATGGCAAGAAAACCAAAGATGTATATATATTGAATATCACCATTTGGTTCCAGTTCATATTTTGTGTTTGAATGAAGATGGATATCAGAGATGGGCATAAGGAAAAAACGCCAGGTATTTGCCACCTTTTGAGCTTCTGCCAAACTGATCCCCATATCATGAACTGCTTCGGGGGCCACATATTTCTGGATCAGTTCAGGAAATTTAGCTTCAAGTCTCTTCAGGTCAGCATTTTTATCGATGAGCAAGTAGGTGTAAAAGCCGATGTTACTCCAGGTAGTTCCATGTATGGCATAATAATTAGTCGACATACTGATAAATGCATCAAAATGAAAATGACTGTTATCCGGTATTTTTTCAATGATGCCTGTTATTTTAAAAGGAACTGTTCCGATCAAAAGTGATTTTCCAAGCGCGGACTTATCGCCAAAATATTTCTGAGCCAGGGTCCTCGTGATAACAATCGAACCGGGAGATACAAGTGCTGTATTAACATCACCTTCTGCAAGTGGAATCGAAAACATTTGAAGGAAATTGGAATCACAGAAAGTGAAATGCGATTCCTTAAATAATTTATCTCCATTTCTAACAAACATTTCATTCTGGCCGGTAACCCTGGAAGATGCCAGCACTTCAGGAAAAGCATTTCTAATACCTGCACCCACAGCAACGTCAACATTTGGATATTCCACTATGCCGCCATTTTGGTTTATCTGAAGCTCAATCCTGTATAATTGACGGGCATGCTCAGCATATGAATCGTAGCTCAGTTCATTAGATATGAATGCAGCAATCAGGAGGCAGGCTGTCAGTCCGACAGACAATCCGAAAACATTAATCGCTGAGAAAGTTCTATGCTTCATCAGGTTCCTGATGGCAATTGTTATATAGTTCCTGAACATGGGGGAGATTATTTGTCAAATATGGCAACCAATTCTATACCGCATATAAATGAATTGATTTACAGGATTTTAGAAAAAATAGAACTATGTCCGGGTTTCGAATCCGATACAAACTGTACGGTTTTGGAACAAATGCCAACAGTACAGGAACTTTTATTCGCTTCTAAGAGTCTTAACCGGATTCACCAGGGCGGCAAGAAGAGACTGGTAACCCACTGTTATAAATGCGAGTAGTATTGCGACAGCAGGGCCTGTAATAAAAAATATCCAGGACATCTGAATGTGATATGCAAATTGTTCCAGCCATTTATGCATAAGCCACCAGGCTGCCGGACTGGCGATTGCGGAAGCAAGCAAAACGATTTTTAAAAAGTCTGCTGACAGGAGCTGCAGAATCCGAATAATACCTGCCCCAAGCACTTTACGAATACCAATTTCCCGCGCACGTTTCACAGCCATAAATAATGCAAGACTAAAGAGTCCGGAGCAGGACAGCAGGATAGCGATTCCTGCGAACCATTCGATCATCCTGCTAAAATTTTCCTTATCCTTGTACTGTGCATTGATATCGTTTTCCAGAAAGCTGTATTCAAAAACACGTTCGGGGAAAATTTTCTCCCAGATTTTTTTTACCTGTCCGATCGTTTCAGGCACATGATCAGGATGAATGCTGATGGCAAATTCCGTAAAACGTGACGGGCTGACATCCATAACCAACGGCTCCATTGGGTTATTAAGAGCATTAAAATTAAAGTCCCTTACTACACCGATGATCTGGCCTTTTTTACCATCTGATAATTTACCCCGTACGAAAGTTTTACCAATGGCATTTTCAGGTTTCTGCCATCCAAATGAACGCACTGCAGATTCGTTTATAATAAAAGCGTTCAGAAAATCCTTCCCCATGGTTTTTGAGAAGTCGCGACCGGCAAGGACTTCCATTTTCATTGTCCTTATGAAATTATAATCAACAGAGAGCCATGGCGCAAAAATATTGTCTTTATCACTCCTTCCCTGCGGAACAATCAATCCCCTTATAAAACCCTGTCCGGGCATTTCTGAAGAAGCTGTTACGGCGTTTATTTTACTGTAAGAAGACAGCTCATCATAAAAAACATTCATACGGCGGCGCATGGAAGAATCTACCTTTTGTCCGTAACTGAATGCACCAGTTCCAAAGATCGGGACTACCAGCATTTGCTGCTTCTGAAATCCGAGTGGCTTGTTTCGCAGGAATTTCATTTGCTGGAAAATAATTCCGGTGGCCGTGATGAGCAGAATAGAAACAACAAATT
>DATHNR010000611.1:0-3570 GCA_035485835.1 Puia sp. | reverse complement strand
AGGCGGTCTGGAATGGAGGCAACAGGAACCCAATTCCCTTATACTCAGATGGCTGGATCAACCCATGCAGATTCTTCGAGCAGGCGTAGCATATAAAGAACCACTCTCTTCATTTGCGACACATAATTTCCGTACACCTGGTGGTCACCCTGAAGGATACCTGGAAGCATTCGGAAATATTTACCACAATTTTGCACAAACATTATCTGCACGTATCGATGGAAAACAAGCCTCACCCGAAAGTCTCGATTTCCCGGGTGTGGAAGATGGCATCAGGGGAATGGCTTTTATTGACAATGTTGTTGCTTCATCAAAATCCTCTGAAAAGTGGACGAATCATAGTGTGGAAGTATGAGAGTGTGAGAATGAAAATTGTCAACGGTCAAAAAAAAATATTTTAATGAAAACAATCAAGGGTCCGGGTATATTTCTAGCTCAATTTCTGGGAGATGAAGCGCCATTTAATAAATTCGAAACCATCTGCAAATGGGCTAAATCCCTGGGATATATTGGCGTTCAGATACCAACTTGGGATGCCCGCTGTATAGATCTTAAAAAAGCAGCCGAGAGTAAAACTTATGCAGATGAAATCAAGGGTATTGTAAATGATTCCGGTCTCGAGATTACAGAACTCTCCACACATTTACAAGGTCAGCTGGTAGCCGTACATCCTGCTTATGATGATTTGTTTGATGGATTCGCACCCGAAGCGTACCGGAAAAATCCGGTTGCACGCCAGGCCTGGGCTGTTCAGCAATTAAAATATGCAGCTGCCGCTTCAAGGAACCTGGGACTTAATGCCCATGCAAGTTTCAGCGGTGCACTGCTATGGCCTACATTTTATCCCTGGCCACAAAGACCAGAGGGACTGGTTGATACCGGTTTCAGGGAACTTGGGAAAAGATGGAAACCCATCCTGGATGTTTTCGATGAAAACGGTGTGGATCTCTGTTATGAAATTCATCCCGGCGAGGACCTGCATGATGGTATCACATATGAAAGATTTCTGGAAGAAGTAAAAAATCATCCGCGTGCATGTCTACTCTATGATCCTTCTCATTTTGTATTGCAGCAACTCGACTACCTGACGTATATAGATTATTATCACGAACGCATTCGTGCATTTCATGTGAAAGATGCGGAATTCAATCCCACCGGAAAACAGGGAGTATATGGCGGCTATCAATCCTGGATTAATCGTGCCGGACGGTTTCGTTCGCTGGGTGACGGTCAGGTGGATTTTAAATCCATCTTCAGTAAACTTGCACAATATGATTTTGCCGGTTGGGCTGTACTCGAATGGGAATGCTGCCTGAAGCACCCCGAGGATGGCGCCAGAGAAGGATCCGTATTTATAAAAAATCACATTATCCGCGTCACTGAAAAAGCTTTTGATGATTTTGCAGGAACTGGCTCTGATGAAGCTTTCAACCGTGCTGTGCTTGGAATAAAATAGGATTCGGTGTTCCGGTATTTTTTACGAAATTTAACGTCTTAATACAACTATGCCACAATGAAAAAAACCATTCTATTTCTCCTGATCGGATCTGCAACAATCATGGCTTGTCATTCATCAGGTTCATCTTCCGGTAATAATGATTCTGCAGCAACAGCGCCAGCATCAGCAACTGCGCCGGCAGCTTCCGAAAAAGGCCTTGAACTTATTGGTGCGAGTGATTGCACAACATGTCACCGGTTACATAAAACTGATCCTGGAGCGAACATCGGTCCTTATTACGGCGAAGTAGCCGCGAAATATGCTCCTGCTGCTGATACTACTATCGACAGGCTGGTGCATAAAATCATAGCTGGCGGAAACGGTGTCTGGGGCGCCGTGCCGATGACTCCCCACCCCGCTCTTGCACCGGCAGATGTTAAAGAAATGGTTACTTATATACTTTCTCTTAAAGATTAAACATGATAAAAAAAACTGGTTCCACCATCCTATTTCTGATGGTAAGTATTCTTGCTTTACATGCGCAAACGCTCAATCAGCTGACAGATTCCGAAAAACAAAATGGCTGGAAATTATTATTTGATGGAAAGAGTTCATCGGGATGGCATACGTACAATAAAAAAACATTTGGTAATGGATGGAAAATAGAAGATGGTGCTCTTTACCGCGCCGCATCCATTCTGAAAGGTGAATCCGGCGATATTTGTACGGATGAAGAATATGAGAATTTTGATTTGAAACTTCAATGGAAAATTTCAAAGAACGGAAACAGCGGTGTCATGTTTCTCGTACATGAGTCTCCTGAATTCGATTCTCCATATTTAACTGGTCCAGAAATGCAGGTGCTTGACAATGAGGGTCATCCTGATGGGAAAATTCATAAACACCGCGCCGGAGATTTATATGATCTCATTGCTTCATCCAGCGAACCGGTCCACGGAGTAGGAGAATGGAATGATGCAGAAATCAAACTGGATCACGGAAAACTGACATTATACCTGAATGGTGTTCAGACAGTTTCAACCACACTTTGGGATCAGAATTGGGATAACCTCGTGAAAGGAAGTAAATTCAGTAAAATGAAAGGCTTCGCTAAATTCAGAACTGGTCATATCGATCTGCAGGACCATGGAAATGACGTATGGTTCAGGAATATCAGAATCAAAACGCTTTAAGCTTAAATTTTAAAGGCTAAAACTTAAAGTGTGAAGCACAACATAGTCCTCCACCCGGTGTTAAACGCAGCCGGTTTAAAACCTAACGCTCTTATTGATCATTTCACCTCAAAACGCTGCCCCCGCTTTAGGTAAATGCACATGGCACGGAAGGATATTTTATAAAAATATTATTGTATGAAAAAAATAATCGCGACTATTCTGCTTCCTTTTCTATTACTAATCTTTATAGCTTCAACACCAGTCGCCAAAAAACCCGCAGTATTAATATTTTCTAAAACCAATGGTTATCACCATGCCTGCATACCTGCTGGTATCGCAGCAATCCAAAAACTGGGTGTGGAAAATGGTTTTTCAGTCGATACCACAATAGATTCGCTAAGCTTTAATAAAAAGAATTTAAAACATTATGCAGCGGTTATTTTTCTTTGCCCTACGGGAAAAGTCTTCGGACCGGAACAAGAAGAAGCATTCCAGGACTATATTCAACATGGGGGCGGATATGTCGGTATCCATTCAGCAACGGATTGTGAGTATAACTGGCCCTGGTATGGAAAATTAGCAGGCGCCTATTTTAAATCTCATCCAGGTCAGCAGGAAGCTAAACTGATCATCGTAGATAAAAATCATCCTTCTACCGCCGGAATGCCGGATAACTGGACTAGAAAAGATGAATGGTATAATTTCAAGGATCTGAATCCTGATGTAACTGTGTTGATTAAAATTGATGAAAGCTCGTACAAGGGTGGAGAGAACGGAGATAATCACCCCATGGCCTGGTATCATACATTCGACGGAGGCCGTGCTTTTTATACAGAAATGGGCCATACTGATGAATCTTATTCAGACCCTGTTTATCTTAAACATCTGTTGGGTGGAATTGAATGGGCGATTGCCAAGCCTTAGAAAAGTATGGGAGTATTGGAATTTAACCTTAAA
>DATHNR010000610.1:0-3109 GCA_035485835.1 Puia sp. | reverse complement strand
CACCAGGCTTTTCCTGTGCCGGGAGATTTCATCTTCCTGCTTTCTGACCTGCTCTTCATATAACCGGGTTCTCAGCATCTGCATGGCTTTTTCCCGGTTTCCCAGCTGGGATCTTTCCGTCTGGCAAACCACCACGGTTCCCGTTAGCAAATGGGTAAGCATGACCTTGGTTTCCACTTTGTTAACATTCTGCCCGCCCGCACCTCCGCTGCGTGCGGTCTCCATTTTTACATCCGCAGGATTCAGTTCGAAATCAACATCCTCAGCCTCCGGCATTACGGCTACAGTAGCTGCACTGGTATGTACACGGCCACTTTGTTCTGTATCGGGTACCCTTTGAACACGGTGAACACCGCTTTCAAATTTCAATGTGCCGTACACGTCCTCACCGGTAACTTCAAGCTGAACTTCTTTATATCCTCCTACTGTGCCCTCACTTTCACTTAAAAGAGCTGTCCGAAAGCCCTTTCGTTCACAGTATTTCATATACATCCTTAAAAGATCTCCTGCAAAAAGGCTGGCTTCATCACCTCCGGTACCAGCGCGGATTTCAATGATTGCATTTTTTTCATCCTGAGGGTCCTTAGGAATCAATAATTGCCTGATTTCCGTTTCCAGGGCGTTCTTTTTCCCTTCCAAAGCCGATGTTTCCAACTTGGCCAACTCCCGTAATTCTTCATCATCCCCGTTTAAAGCTTCGCGGTTAAATGCAAGGTCGTCAAGGAGATTACGGTATTGGTCGTACGATTTTACAATCTTCTCAAGACTGCGGTATTCTTTGCTGGTTGAACTAAATTTCCTGTTATCATTTACAATCGCCGGATTGGTAAGTGCTACTCCTAATTCTTCAAATCTTGCCCGGATTGCATCCAGTTTATCTATCATAACCTGTGAAAAATTTAAATTGCTGCAAAGTTAACTGATCCATGAGTTATAGGAAATTGAAAGCAGACTACTTATTCGATGGTTATAAGATGCAAAAGAGCGTCGTTTTGATTTGTACTCAGAATGGGATTATCGAGACTATTGTGGACGAAGATCAGGCGGGGGAAGGAATTGAAAATCTTTCAGGCATTTTAAGCCCTGGATTTATCAATTGTCATTGTCATCTGGAGCTCAGTCATCTGAAGGGGTTGATTCAGGAAAAACAGGGCCTGGTCGATTTTGTCCTTTCCGTTATAGGCAGACGTCAATTGCCGGAAGAACTTAAACTGGAAGCAATCTTAAATGCTGAATCTGACATGTCGAAGACAGGCATAGTAGCTGTTGGAGATATTTGTAATACTTCTGACACAAGGTTCCTGAAATCAGCAGGTGGACTGGATTATTATAATTTTATTGAGGTGTTGGGCTGGTCTCCCGGACTTGCGCATGCCCGTTTTGAAAACGGGAAAAAAACTGCCGGTCAGTTTATTGAAACAGGCGCAGATGAAAAATACATCTCACTGAGTCCGCACGCACCTTATTCTGTATCAAATGAGCTTTGGAGTCTTTTAGAACCTGGCTTTGGGGGTAAAACCATTACCATTCATAACCAGGAATCGGCGTCGGAAAACGAATTCTTCATGTCCGGCAAAGGAGACCTTACACGCATGTATTCGCTCATGAAAATGGATTCAAGTCATTTTAAGGCACCCGGAAAGAGGAGTCTGGCATATTATCTCCCAAACTTGAAAAACGCTTCCCGGATTCTGCTAGTGCATAATACGTATACGAATGAGGCTGACTTAATTGAAGCGCAGGGTTATATTAATAAACTGTTTTTTTGTTTTTGCCCAAATGCCAATATATATATTGAAGATCAGCTTCCTGATATTCCCCTCTTTTTAAAATATAAAACCCGTATAGTTTTAGGGACGGACAGTCTTGCCAGCAATCATCAACTCAGTATTCTGGAAGAAATGAAAACAATTAAGAAAGCTTTCGGGCAGATATCTACTTCAGAGTTGCTTTTATGGGCCACTTCGAACGGCGCTGCAGCGTTGTCACTTAATGAAAGTCTCGGAGATTTTAAGAAAGGGAAGAAACCAGGTGTTGTGCTGATCGAAAAAACGAAAGATGGAGAAATCACTGAAACTTGTAACAGCAGGCGACTAATCTAGTGTGAGGGTGTGGGAGTGTGAGAGTGTGAGAGTAAGTATAAGAGTGTAGGAGTATGGTAATGACCCTCACACTCTCACACTCTCACACTTCCAATATGGTCCGTAAAACCGGAAGTGTTTTAAGTGCTGTAAACCCCACAATATGAATTGAGTAAAAATCTTCGTAAGCCGTCAGAAGCATTCTTCTTTTTTCCTTATTCAATGGTAAATCTGCGAGTTCAGCCGGCTGCATGATTTTCAACAGATGTGAGCTGATTTCACTCAGGGGATTTTCGAGATAGTGAGGATGTGAAGGCTTTACTTCCGAAAAATATCCTTCTTCCAGGTCAAGGAAACTTCTTTTTTCAGAATAATTATCATCTATCCTCATTCCAAAAAATCCAGCCAGATGCAATGCAAAAAATAAAGGAAAATTTGCCTGCACATGATATTCCGACTGATCAAGCGATTTGAGGGAGTCCTCCATAAAATAAAAAAGCTCCGTGTTTGGCTCGGGTTGTTTCAGACATTTTTGTAATAGTTCAACCATGAATAAGGCGATGGCGTTGGTGATTACATCCGTAAAAATATGTTGGTACAAAAAGCTCCAATTGTATTCCTTCAGTCGCTGCAGATTTTTTGATTCCTGATGATAGATTACGAGATCAAGCATGGCTGCAGGTTGAAATAAGCCGGCTTTAGTGCCACCTTTCCCTGAACTGGTTCTAACACCATTTACCAGGTAAGATTGCAATCCGAATAGTTCTGTAAGAATACTGACAATGACACTGGTTTCACCGTATTTCACAGTACGCAATACGATTCCCTTTGTTTTATGAACCATAACCAAAACGGATTCCTGCGAAATTCGGTTAAAATAAGTTTCTTTGCCGGGCGTCCGGTTAGATTCATCAAATATTATCTACATGTGGGGAACCATTGCAGCCTTTGTATTAAAATTCCGATTGGCCTTGCTTCTTCTTCTTACTGGCAGTTTTATTTATATGGCATTCCAGGCATCGAAAGTG
>DATHNR010000609.1:0-6850 GCA_035485835.1 Puia sp. | reverse complement strand
GTTGCAGTAGTCAGAGGGGATGCTGTAGAATTGGGTGATAAGCAGCATTGGACAGATACAATCATCAATCGTTATCCGCATAGAATACAAAGCAACCTGGATGTTCCGGATGCATTGGAGCTGTACAGGAAAATACTCTCGACTCAACCGGATCATTCAGTCACAATTATTACTGTCGGTTTTCTTACCAACCTGGCCAATTTGCTAAAATCCTCTGGTGATTCCTGGTCATCTTTAAACGGATACGAACTGGTGAAAAAAAAGGTACGGAACCTCGTAAGCATGGCAGGCCGTTTCCCAACGGGAAGGGAATTTAACCTTGCTGAAGATGTAAATGCTTCAAAAAAAGTATTGGCTGAATGGCCGACGACAATTCTTTTCAGCGGTTTTGAGATAGGACAGAAAATAAAAACGGGACTCCCGTTAATTCATGATGAACGGATTCAGAAAAGTCCGGTGAAAGATGTTTTTTCCATTTGTATTCCTTTGGCAAAGGAAGATAGTGCCGGTAGAATGAGCTGGGATGAAACGGCTGTTTTAGTCGCGGTTATAGGATGGCAGGAATATTATGACCTTGAAAAAGGAAATTGCAAAATCAATCCGGACGGATTCAATGAATGGGAAAAGGCCGGAGAAACAAGAGCCCATCTCGTTGAAAAGCAATCCCCACAGGCAGTAAGCGAAATAATCAATCAACTCATGTTGCACCAACCTGTAAATCGGAAAAATTAAGGCCGGTTATCTGTTTATTGAAGCCTTCCTTCAGAATTAAATCAGATTTCACTCCGATTTTTGTTCATTCCAAGAAAGGCCCGGCCATGTGTAACCGCATTCTAATTATCGGTTTTATCTTTTTGACAGGTAAAAATTCCTTCGCTCAAAAAAACACGCTGGATTTTTATATTCAGGCAGCTGTTCAGAACAGTCCGCTCTTAAAGGATTATCAATCCCAGATGGAATCGAATGCCATCGACAGCGAACGTATCCGGGCCCAGTATAAACCTCAGGTTACCGGTTCAAGTATAAATTCTTATGCTCCCGTAATTAACGGCTTTGGATATGACAATGCAATCACCAACGGTGGTCAGTTAAGCGGGATTGTAAATGTGAGCCAGACCCTTGTGAGTCACGGAAACCTGACAGCACAGTATAAAAATATACAACTGCAAAATCAGGGAATTGCCAACACAGCAAGGATTTCCACGCAGGACCTGAAAAGGACGATCACCAACCAGTACCTTACTGCATTCGGAACTTTGCAGGAACTCAATCTAGCAAAAGAAATTCATGAACTGCTTCAAAAGGAAGTAGGCATCCTGAAAACACTGACAGAAAAAAATGTTTACCGTCAGACCGATTATCTGACCCTGCTCGTAACTGTGCAGCAACAGGACCTTTCTTTGCGTCAGCTGGATATACAATATCACAATGACTTTGCTACTTTGAATTACCTGGCAGGCATCGTAGATACAGCTGCAGTAAATCTGGATGAACCGTCCTTCACAATAAATCAACTGCCAGGTCCCGATCATTCAGTCTTTTTTCAGAAATATACCATCGACAGTCTGATCCTGGTCCATAACCGAACCTTGCTTGATTATAGTTATAAACCAAAAGTTAATCTTTATGCAAACGGAGGATATTTATCTTCTCTCATGTATCAGGGATATAAAAATTTTGGTACCAGCGTAGGATTGGATATTACAGTTCCTATTTATGATGGGAAACAGAAAAAAATGCAATACAGGAAACTCGATATTTCGGAAAGAGCAAGGTCAGGCTATAAAAATTTTTACACGAATCAATATTACCAGCAGATTAATCTGTTAGAACAACAATTACAGCAAACGGAATCTTTGATTGGTGATATCAATAATCAAATTAAATATTCCAATGGGTTAATAGAAGTGAATACAAAATTATTGGAAACGGGAGATGCGAAAATAGCAGACCTGATCATTGCATTAAATAATTACCTCAACGCAAAAAACCTGCTTACACAAAATAAAGTCAGCCGCCTGCAGATCATTAATCAAATAAACTATTGGAACAGATAAACAACTATTCATGCGCAAGGTCAATCTCCATTTATATTCTGTAATTATTTTCTTGCTTTTTGCATCCTGCGCAAATAAGGCTTCGGATACTGAAGAATCTGCTGGGCCTGTACAAACTCCGGTTACAGTAACGGGTATAACAAAGGAGCCTTTGGAAGAATTTATAGAACTGAATGCCACCTCAGTTTATCTGCTTAAGAATTATATAAAAGCTAACGCCAATGGCTATCTGCAATCGGCTCATGTGATGCCGGGGCAGTTTGTAAAGGCGGGACAAACTCTATTCTCGATTAAAACCAAGGAAGCTGAAAGTATCGGCAATGCAGTAAACAAACTGGATACTTCTTTTAAATTCTCAGGAACAAATTCCATTAAAACAGGTGCCGGAGGATTTATCAGCCAGATAAATCACCAGTCTGGTGACTATGTACAGGATGGTGAGCAGCTGGCTGTTATCAGTGATGAAAGCAGTTTTGTATTTATTATGGAATTGCCCTATGAATTAAAGCCCTATGTTAAAGTAGGTAGCGGGCTGGAATTGAAATTGCCTGACGGAGAGAAACTTCCCGGACAGATTTCTTCCTTTATGCCTACTGTTGAATCCGTTTCTCAAACACAGAATGTCGTAATCAAAGTGAAACCGGCTCATTCAATTCCTGAAAACCTGCTTGCAAAAGTAATCATCCCTAAAATTATCCGGGATCATTCAGCATCACTTCCGAGGGCCGCGGTTTTATCTGACGAGACTCAGACGCAATTCTGGGTAATGAAAATGACGGATAGTGTTACAGCCGTAAAAGTTCCGGTAAAAAAGGGAATCGAAACAAAAGACCGGATCGAAATTCTGTCTCCTTCTTTTTCTGACAAGGATAGAATTCTGCTGACCGGAAATTATGGTTTGTCAGATACGGCGAAAGTCAGGATCGTTCAGCCACAATAAGCTTATGAAGAATTTTTTTCATTCACATAAGAACCCCGTATCAGTACTACTTGTCCTGATTATTGCAGGAGGAATGTTTGCTTATAGTAAAATGCAAACTTCCCTCTTCCCGGAAATCAGTTTTCCTAAAATAAAAATCATTGCAGATGCAGGCTTACAACCAGTAAATAAAATGATGATCAGGGTAACCAAACCCCTTGAAAATGCCATTAAACAGGTACCAGATCTCGAAACAATAAGAAGCACAACGAGCAGGGGTTCCTGTGAAATTTCGGCTTTTATGAACTGGAACGCTAATATTGACCTTAGCCTTCAAAAAATTGAATCAAAAATCGCAGAGATAAGAAATAATCTGCCTCCCGAAACGCAGATTACAGTGGAGAAGATGAATCCCTCCATCCTTCCTGTTATCGGATACACGCTCGAAGCCCATGATAAATCACCGATTGAATTAAAGCAGCTGGCCATCTATACAATCAAACCATTTCTTTCACAGGTAACGGGAGTTTCTGAAGTGCGAGTGATCGGAGGTAAGATGAAAGAATACTGGCTTGAACTCGATGCGCGAAAAATGAGTTCTTTGATGATTACCCCGGATAGTATCAGTTCGGCACTTGCGCAAACTAATTTTATAAAGTCCAATGGTTATTTATCAGATTATCGTTTTTTGTACCTGACTACTACCGACGCGACAGTTCACTCAACCGATGATATCCGGAACATTGTTATCCGGAATGATGGGAAAAGAATTGTACGCATCGGGGATATTTCTTCGGTGGAAATAAAGGAAGCGGTTGAATACACGAAAATAAATGCAAACGGGAAGGAAGGAATTTTAATAGCTATTATAAAACAGCCCAATGCTAACCTGATTGACCTGTCTGATCAGATGGAGAAAAAAGTAGCCGAGCTTCGAAAAATCTTACCGGAAGGTGTTAGCATTCAGCCTTATTATGTTCAGGCAGATTTTGTAAAGACTTCCATCAAAAGCGTTTCTGATAGTTTATTGGTCGGTCTTGCACTTGCAATCATCGTGGCCATTTTGTTTTTGAGATCTCTCAAATCAAGCACTACCATACTTATTACGATCCCCGTTACCATCAGTCTCACACTGATTATATTGTATGCAGCAGGTTTTACAATCAATATTATGACGCTGGGAGCTATTGCTGCTTCCATCGGTCTTATAATAGATGATGCCATTGTGGTTGTTGAGCAGATTCACAGGACACATGAGGAACATCCTGAAGAGCCTACGGTACCCTTGTTGCATAAAGCGATACATTACCTGTTACCTGCCATGGTAGGATCTTCACTCAGTACCATTGTGATTTTTTTTCCATTTGTACTCATGAGTGGTGTGGCCGGTGCCTATTTTAAAATACTGACCAATACAATGATCATAACCCTGGTATGTTCATTTTTTGTTACATGGATCGGCTTGCCCGTGATCTATCTTATATTATCAAAGAAAAGGCCGGGAAGGAATATCAAAGAGCATCCGTTGAAAAAGCAGGCCTGGGTTTCATTTTTTATATTCCGGCCCTGGATAAGTTTTATTCTGGTCGTTGTATTAGCCGCTTCCATATTTTATGTTTTGCCAAAGCTGGAAACAGGTTTTCTCCCCGAAATGGATGAAGGAAGTATCGTGCTGGATTACGCATCTCCTCCTGGTACTTCTCTGGAAGAGACAGATCGTATTTTGAAGGAGGTTGAAAAAATAATTAAAACGGTTCCTGAGGTCTCTGCATATTCAAGAAGAACGGGAACCCAGATGGGATTCTTCATCACTGAACCCAATACAGGTGACTATCTTATCCAACTAAAAACTAAAAGAAACCGGACCACCGATCAGGTCATTTCTGATATCAGGCAAAGAGTGGAAGCATCCCAGCCCGCACTGCGAATAGATTTCGGACAGGTGATTACCGATATGCTGGGAGATCTGATGACTTCAGTTCAGCCCATCGAAGTAAAAATATTTGGCGATAACCAGGATCAGTTGCATCAACTTTCTAATCAGGTTGCCGATGTTGTTTCGTCAGTGAAAGGCACGGCAGATGTTTTCAATGGGATTGTGATTGCAGGTCCTTCACTGACGATTATACCTGACTATAGTAAACTCGCGCAGTTTGGATTAACGCCGGCGGGATTTCAGTACCAGGTTCAAAACTATCTGGAGGGGAATACGGTGGGAGATATGCTGGAGAAAGAACAACTGACGCCGATAAGAATGGTATATCCAAATAACCGGAGCAGGAATATTGCTGATATTTCCGGATGGCAGATTTTTTTACCGAATGGTAAATTAAATCCTATTAATTCGCTGGCGACTGTAACCATAAATCCCGGAGATGCAGAAATACAACGGCAGGATTTACAATCCGTGGGCGTTGTTACTGCCCGGCTTGAAAACAGTGACCTCGGATCAGTGATAAAAAATATCCAGAATGAAATAAAAGCGAAAATTAATTTACCTCAGGGATATCATATTGTTTATGGCGGAGCGTATTCAGAACAACAACAGTCCTTTCAGGAATTGTTATTTATACTTATTGCTGCCAGTCTGCTCGTTTTTGGTGTTATTCTTTTTTTATTCAGGGAATTCAGACTTGCCTTTATCATTCTTGCTATTTCTGTTTTAGGAATTTCAGGCAGTTACCTGGCATTATTTATAACGAATACGCCTCTGAATGTGGGAAGTTATACAGGGCTGATCATGATCGTAGGTATTATAGCTGAGAATGCCATTTTCACCATACTTCAATTTCGCGAAGCCAGGATGAGTAAAACTGTTGATGAATCTGTGATTTACTCCATATCAACCCGCCTCAGGCCCAAACTCATGACCGCATTTGGAGCCATCATCGCTTTATTACCCCTGGCATTGGGTGTTGGAGCTGGTGCGCAATTACATCGTCCCCTGGCGATCGCGGTGATCGGAGGATTTGTAGCGGCCATTCCCTTATTACTGATAGTACTTCCAAGCATATTGAGACTTGTTTACCGGCGATCCGAAAAACATCAGGCCACATTAAATTAAATTTTTTAAAATTAAGTTTATGAAAAAGCACTATTCTGTTTTTAAATTTTTTGGTTTTTTGATTATGATTATCATCATGAATTTTGGAAATCTGAATGCCCAGACCGCCAGCGGATTCCATGTTGCCAGTGTTTTTCATATCGTGAGTTCAGGCGGCTGGGATTATATCGCAGTCGGACCTGATAATAACCGGCTCTATGTTTCTCACGGCACACAGGTAAATGTGCTGGATGCAACTACCGGGGATTCAATAGGGGTCATACCTAATACTACGGGCGTTCACGGAATCGCATTTGTTCCGGCGCTTGGTAAAGGTTACACCAGTAACGGAAGACTTAATAATATCACTGTCTTCGACTTGAAATCAAACCAGGTATTGAGTCAGATTGCTGCTGGAACAAATCCTGATGCTATCATGTATGATGATTTTTCAAAACTTATCATAACGTGTAATGGACGCAGTAATGATCTCAGTTTGATTGATCCTTCTACTGAAAAACTGGTGGCAACTATTCCCGTGGGAGGCAAACCGGAAACGGCCGTATCTGATGGCAAGGGAAAAATATTCGTGAATATTGAAGACAAAAATGAAATTATCTCCGTCGATATGAGTTCCCATTCAGTTTTAAACCGCTGGCCCCTGTCTCCTTCTGAAGGCCCGACAGGTCTTGCAATTGACTTGAAAAATAATCGTTTGTTTGCGGGCTGCGAAAAAACGCTCGTTGTGCTCGATGCGACAGCAGGGAAAGTAATTGCCAGGGTTACTATTGGAAATGGATGCGATGGAGTTGTTTTTGATCCTTCATTAGG
>DATHNR010000608.1:0-4553 GCA_035485835.1 Puia sp. | reverse complement strand
TTTGAATTGATCTCAATAATTTTTTCCATTTCCTTGTCTTTCTTTAGCCCATTACCCATCTGATAGACTTTTATGGAGCTTTTAATACCTGCTACATTGCATTTAACAGCGTCTTTCGAGTAATTGTTTTGCAATGAATATTTAGTCCAGCCACCCATGAAAATAAATAGGAGGTCGGGATTCCTTTTTGTAAAAGGCGCAGTTCTTGCATCTACATCCACTGTTACTGTGGGGGAATTTGTAAGCCACGCCAGAAATTTTGCAGAGAGTTGTTTTCTTTTATCCGTTTCCTGATTTAGCGGAGTATTTTCGAGCCAGTTGATGGTATTAATGACAGCAGTTTCACTCTTTATAAAGCCTTCTTTTGTTGTTGGTATTGAATCGAGCAGCGTATTATCCTGCGAAAATGATGTAGTTACAAATAATGATAGGAAAAGAACTAAGAAAAATACTTTATACAGTTTCATTGTTGGTTATTTAAGGAGTTAATTTGAAGCCAGGAAGTGTCAATTCTTTCATTGCTAAACAAGATAACAATATTATTTTTTTAAGAGCATTGAATTCGTATACTCATAAGGGTTTACCCTTAGCCGATTAATCTTAACTCTATTTTCACTTATTGTTTAGTAGGTTAGAATAAAATTAGTGCTTCAAAAAATTGCACTCACAGGATTTTCGATTTGTTATTCCTGTATCGTTTTCTCACAGTCTTTTAAGCAGGGGATTGGAATGACGGTTATGTTTCAACCTGTACATGATTACAGGGTTGTCGGCTCAGTCGGGTTTATATATTCTCCAAAATATGTTTTTAATGAAAAGGAAGATTCTTATTTGTCGCTCGGAATCCCAATGACATTAGCTTTCTCCAGACTGGATGATTCCAATAGCGTTGATTTAAAACTGGGAATTATGGTTAACCTTCCTCTAATCTTTAACTATAATTATCAGCCTCAGATAGTTGATAGAGAAGGAAGCCGGTTTGGATATTTTGCCGGTGGTGGATTTGGCTTTCATGCAAATCAATATACAGCGGCAAATGATGAAGGTACTATTACACAACAAATAAACGGTTTAGGACCTGTTGTTAATGCAGGTGTCAGATATGCCATTGTAAGAAGAAGGGTACATACCCTGGAGATCCGCATTTCTTATATGAAACTGTTCAATGCAAATCATACTGATATATTTGGAGTAGGTTGTTTATTTAATTTTTAGCCAGCACAAAATAGTCTTAGCATCATCGTACACTCCATGTATCGAAAACGGACAGCCTGGTCCGGGGTATCAAAAATCTTATCTGACAATCAACTCATTAAATTCAGGCATTGTTTTCGAAGGTATATTTTTCGACAATAAACCTAAAGCCGGAAAAGAAGTTTACGATCGGAATAGACTACTGTTGGTAACTGTATGTCGGTAGATTTGACCGACTTTTACTTTATAATTTTTACAAAATAAATTATGCTAAAAAATTATTTCAAAACAGCTTTCCGTAATCTCTGGAAAAGCAAAACCTACGGTTTTCTCAACATTTCCGGTCTGGCGATTGGCATTGCCTGTGCCGGTCTTATTTTTTTATGGGCAGAAGATGAAATGACTTTTGACAATGTGAATGTCAAAAAAGACAGGCTTTATGCTATGAGGGTAAATGCAAAATTTGGTGGCAACACATATACCATGGGTTCAACGCCTCGTCCGATGGCTGCATCTTTGAAGTCCGACATTCACGGTATTGCAAATACTGCCCGGGCATCCGATGAAGATGTGCGACTTCTTTTCAGTTTTGAAAATAAATCTTTGTATGCATCCGGCAGATACGTGGATTCTTCCCTGTTCAGCATGTTCACTTTGACTTTTTTGGAGGGTAATGCACGAACTGCTTTCTCTCAGCTATACTCACTTGTCATTACTGAACACACAGCAAAGAAATTTTTTGGAGAAGATAAAAATGTGCTTGGAAGAAAACTGGTCGTTGATAACAAACAGACATATGTAATTACCGCAGTATTAAAAGACCCACCTGCAAATTCCACTTTGCAGTTTGAATGGCTGGCGCCCTATGAAATAACGCTCCTGGCAGATCGTGCCAGAGGGGGCAATGATGAATTCAGTTGGGGAAGTTATGGCCCGTTTACCTATGTCGAGTTGGAACTTACATCAAATCCTGATGTGATCAACAGACAATTGAAAGATTATATTCATGTTAAACAGGCTGACCAGACTAATCAGGCTTTTCTGTTTCCTATGTCTGACTGGCGATTATTCAGTGAATTTGATAATGGGAAACAAACCGGGGGAGGACAAATAAAAGAAGTCCGTATTCTTTCGTCAATAGCATGGATCATTCTTCTCATTGCCTGCATCAACTTTATGAACCTGGCAACTGCTAATAGTCAGAAACGCGCAAAAGAAGTGGGTGTGCGAAAAGTATTGGGCGCCGGAAAGAAAAAACTGATCATTCAGTTCATTGGTGAAGCCTTGCTGATGTCAATGCTTGCTGCGGTTTTGTCAATTGTGATTATGACGCTTGCCTTACCTGCATTTAATATACTCATGCAAAAACAACTTTCGTTGGCCCTGGGAAATCCTCTGCATATATTGACGCTTCTCATCATTACGATCATTTGTGGCCTGGTTGCGGGTAGTTACCCATCATTATATTTATCTTCATTTAAACCAGCCCTCGTTTTGAAGGGAATGAAACTGAAGGCAGGTAACACAGTATTTATAAGAAAAGGGTTGGTTGTGCTTCAGTTTAGTGTATCACTGGTTTTTATTATCAGCACGATGATTGTCTATATGCAAATTCAACATGTGAAACACAGAAATCTTGGATTTGATAAGGATAATCTGGTTGAATTAAATATGCAGCATGATGTTGCTGAAAATTTTACTATCATAAAAAGCGATCTGTTCCGTTCCGGTGTTGTTGAGTATGCTGCACTCTCGGATCATTCAACTATATATGATGGAAATACTGACAACAGATTCAGATGGGAAGGCAAGTCTGAAAATTCAGATATAGAAATAGCATTCAGAAATGTAAGCCCGGAGTTTATTTCCACTTCCGGCATGCATATTTCAGAAGGGAGAGATTTTGGTGCAAATGGAGGAGCTGAAAATTCGAACGTTATCATAACTAATTCATTGGAAAAAATCCTGGGTAAGGGGAGCGCAATTGGTAAGATCATACAATCGAAGCGTGGAGATAATGACGCTGTTTATAAAAATTTCAATGTGGTTGGTGTTGTTGATGATTATGTATATGGTAATATTTATGGAAGTCCGGGCCCGGTCATATTCTTTTGTGGGATGCCTCAAAGATCCAACGCGAACCTGGTATATGTCCGGCTAAAACCAACGAAGGATCCTTCGGAGGCATTGGCAAAAATTGTGACAGTTATGAAAAAAGATAATCCGGCCTATCCTCCGGAGTATAAATTTGTTGACGACCAGTTTAACGAGATGTATTTTAACGAGCAACTGACCAGCAAAGTTTCCGGAATATTTGCATCTCTGGCCATCGTTATTTCCTGCCTTGGTTTATTTGGCCTCGCAGCATTCACTGCGGAGCGCAGGGTAAAGGAAATCGGAATAAGAAAAGTACTTGGTGCAAGTGTAACCAGCCTGACCAGTTTATTGTCAAAGGATTTTCTGCAACTGGTTTTAGTTTCCTGTCTTGTTGCTTTCCCTGTTGCGTGGTGGATCATGCACAACTGGCTGCAGAATTATGAATTCAGGATCGTAATAAGTTGGTGGATATTTATCATTGCGGGTATTATGGCATTGTTGATTGCATCACTCACCATTGGCTTCCAGACGATCAAAGCTGCTCTTGCCAATCCGGTGAAGAATTTAAGAACGGAGTGAGATTTTTTGTAAGTTCTATTCCAACGTCAAACATCCAAAACATAATGATTCGGAAAGTCCCTATATAAAATGATTCGATTACTATAGAAAATTGTTATATTTAGTTGAGCGGTAAAATTGAATTTATAACCCCTAGAACAATTTTATGCAAAAGCTAATAACAACCTTCCTAATCGGGATATTAGTTATTCCGACTGCTTTTTTCATGCAGGCCTCTGCATCTGATAAAGTGACTGTTACTACTTCTCCTCAAACGGCAAAGATTTATGTGGATGGGATACTAATGGGTGCCGGTAAAGTGGTTGTAAAGATTTCCAAAAACTCCTGTGTAACAGTGGATGTTAAACAGGATGGATATATTCCGGAGACGAGAACATATTGCGACAAGAAGGGAATCACTGATCCGCCTTCTTCAGAATATATTCAATTGCAGGAAGATGAAGCTTTTTCCTCCTCCACAGAATCCAACATTGCTAATATTGATGTTCAATTAAGTGTAAATCCATCTAAAACAAAAGAAGAAGCATGGAAGGAAATCGTAGGTGTTGTGCTGGAGAAATTTGATGATCTGGAAAACAGTGATGAAAAAACAGGCTATTTGCGTACGTCCTGGGTAGGCATGACATTTAAATCCAATACGCTTCGGGTGCGTTTCATTGTAAAACAATCCTCGGAGTCGCCAT
>DATHNR010000607.1:0-5555 GCA_035485835.1 Puia sp. | reverse complement strand
TCCTATATTCTCCCTGCTTTTTGTAAAAGCAGGCGGGTCCAGCATTACCACATCGAATTTTTTAGCGTCCCGACTCCATTTTTTTAATACATCAAATGCATTGAGGGTTTCGAACTTTACTTTATTTTCCAATCCGTTGAGTTTTGCATTCCTGGTTGCCAGCGCAACTGCATTCTCTGAAATATCAAGTCCCAGTACGGATTTCGCTCCGTAATGTCCGGCGTGCACTTCAAAGCTGCCAGTATAACAGAATGCACCGAGAACCTCAGCATCTTTTACTATATGGCGTATTGAATGGCGGTTTTCCTGCTGGTCGAGAAAATATCCTGTTTTCTGTCCGTTTTCCAGGTCGGCCTCGAACTGCAATCCATTCTCCCTGATCACAATCTTTGTTTCAAATGGTGCCGATAAAAACCCTTTCTGCTGAACCATTCCTTCCAGCTCTCTTACGGGCACATCATTTCTTTCATAAATTTTATCGGTTTTGAAAATCTCCCTGAGTGAACTTACAATTACAGGTTTCCACATATCAATACCCAGGGCCAGGGTCTGAATAACGAAATGTTGTCCAAATTTATCAATAATAAGTGCCGGCAGTCCATCAGCTTCTCCAAAAACCAGCCTGCAATTTTCGATATAACCCAGCTTTTTGCGGTAGACCCAGGCAGCCTCAATCTTTTGACGGATAAAACTATTATCAATCTCCTCTTTTTCGTTCCTGGTAAGCAAACGGATTGCAATCTGGGATTTAGGGTTTATAAATCCTTTACCGATAAATTTCTTATCTCCACTAAAAACGGTTACAATATCTCCTGGCTTAACCGTTTCTTCTGTTTCTGCTATTTCATTGCCAAAAATCCATGGGTGACCATTTTCCACGCGTAGTCCAATCCTTTTCTTCAAAATAACAGGTATCATTGCGCAAAAGTAGCTGAGCCTGACGAGTTCAGGGAGACAATTTGTCTCAAAACAGCAGTTGGCAAAATAATTGACAACCTTACCTTTGCCAGAATTTCCAGAATATGCCTAAAAAAACAGATAATTACAGGGAAGAAGAAGGGTTTAATACCGTAAGTAACAGTGAATCAATGGTTGACATAAACACCGACGAAAATGTTGCAGGGACCAATAATTTGAACCAGAATCTGGAAGAAGATGACCTGGTAGAAAAATTAAAGGTTGAATTGCAGGAACAAAAGGATAAATACCTTCGGTTGCTGGCCGAATTTGAAAACTATAAACGTCGGAGTTCCAGGGAAAGAATTGAATTAAGTCAGACGGCGGGCAAAGAAATCATTATATCACTGCTCGATGTACTGGATGACTGTGACCGGGCAGAAAAACAATTACTACAGGATAAAAATACCGGAGACCTGAGCGGCGTTTTGCTGGTATTTAATAAACTGAGAACCATACTTCAGAATCGTGGACTGAAAGCTATGGAAAGCCTGCATGAAGTGTTTGACGTGGAAAAACACGAGGCGATCAGCGAAATACCCGCACCCTCACCAGACCTGAAGGGTAAGGTAGTGGCGGAAGTAATGAAGGGTTATTATCTGAATGATAAAATTATCCGCTTCGCGAAAGTCATCGTTGGAAAATGAACAATATCTGAATGAAAAGAGACTATTACGAAATACTGGGAGTAACAAGGAATTCCACTTCGGATGAAATAAAAAAATCATACCGGAAAGTCGCCATGCAATATCACCCCGACCGAAACACAGGTGATAAAGCAGCGGAAGAAAAGTTCAAGGAAGCGGCAGAGGCCTATGAAGTTTTGAGTGATGCCGATAAACGTGCACAATATGACCGCTATGGCCATGCTGCGGTGAATAATGGACGGGGTGGATCCAATGGGGGCGGTATGAACATGGATGATATTTTCAGCCAGTTCGGAGATGTTTTCGGTGACGATTTATTTGGAAGTTTTTTTGGAGGAAGGAGAGGTGGCGGAGGGAGTTCTCGCTCGCATGGTATACGCGGATCAAATCTGCGTATAAAAATTAAACTCAGTTATGAGGAAATCGCTAAGGGCGTTACAAAAAATATTAAGGTAAAAAAACACGTAGCCTGTGTAACCTGTCATGGTAGCGGAGCCAAGGACAAAGCCAGTGTCCAGACCTGTGGAACCTGCGGCGGTAGCGGACAGGTAAGACGTGTGAGCAATACTTTCCTGGGTCAGATGCAAACTGTTACTACCTGCCCTACCTGCAATGGAGAAGGTACCAATATCACAGCAAAATGCGTGGTTTGTAAAGGTGAAGGAAGGGTATTTGGAGAAGAAGTTGTAAATATCGATATCCCGGCAGGTGTGCAGGAAGGAATGCAGCTTAGTGCTTCCGGCAAAGGAAACGCGGGTGAAAGAGGTGGCACTCCTGGCGACCTGATCATATTGATTGAAGAAGAATCACATCCCGATTTACAGCGCGACGGACTGAATGTCGCTTTCGATCTGCATATTCCTTTTACTGATGCCGTTTTCGGTACACAGCTTGAAGTGCCTACCATCGATGGAAAGGCCAAGATCCGGATTCCCCCGGGTACACATAGTGGGAAAATTTTTCGCCTGAAAGGCAAAGGATTTCCTTCCGTGAATTCTTATGAGAAGGGTGATCAGCTAATCCATGTGAATGTATGGACACCCCAACAGGTTTCTGCTGAAGAAAAAGCAATGTTGGAAAGACTTAAGGAATCTCCGAATTTTCAACCTAAGCCCGACAAGAACGAAAAAAGTTTCTTTGAAAAAGTAAAAGAAATGTTCAGCTAAAACCTCGGACAAAGAATTCTGTTCTTGGCTGAGCTTTCGCGGTCGAGAAATCCAATGTAGGAAATGGATAATTCAAATCCGCCCTGACCCTGGCTGACAGTATTTAAAGTTGAAATATTTATATCATAGCTGATCGCCATCGAAAGAGGAAGCATATCCAGTTTTATAACGGGAATAAATGCATCGCCTAATCGCATATAGGCGCCAATACCCAGCACATATTTAGGATCATCTACAAATTCACCCAGGTTATATCCATACATCAAACCACCAATGGTTTCGCGGGAAGGACCCTGGCTTGAATAATCTGCCTGTATGGTAATTGTAGATTTTTCATCCAGTAGAAATTTAGCACCGCCTGAGACCACATATTTGGGTTGTAACTCAACTGCTGTGTTTTGATAAAATGAATTCATTGGCCGGTTCAGATGATGATATGCCAAACCGAAGAACATACTGTTCTGATCATTCGTTCCGAAACTGCTGTTATAACTCATCCCCACACTCGCATCCCAATAATGAATATCGGGAGTCGGAAAAGATTCACCATTTCCCAATGAAGGATTAAATGCTGTTCCGTTGAACTGGCTGTTTGTTGTAATTTTTGATTCATCAATCCATTTATCAACATAGCCTCCCATAAAACCTATGGATAGATAACTCGTGTGTTTGCTGGAAAGTGATTTGCTGTAATTGAGTGCAGGTAAAATCTGTGTGGAAGTTAAACCTGCATCCCCTGCTTTATCGTATAAGATCTCCATACCAAGTGTCAGATAATCATCTGTGCTCCCTATAGGCAATTTGTATTCTCCGTTAAATGACCCTGTTTTATATGCATTGGTAAAACTATTCCACTGATCTCTGTATACACCCTGTATGCGGTAGTCACCAGTAAAAATTCCAGCGAGAGCCGGATTTCTCAATAGCGGCGCTTCGAAGAATTGAGAAAAATGGAGGTCCTGGGAATAAGCTGATGCGATACTGGACGCAAAAACTACCAGGATTAAGCAAATTTTAAATATGGGGTTCGGGTTTCTCATTTTCTGGTATTTCTATCTGATCAGGGTTACGTTTCCGTGATAAGGAATAAGTGTTGCATTATTACAAAGTATTTGGATTGTATAAACATATACATCTGATGGCGCCGGCTGACCATTAAATGTTCCATCCCATGCATCTGCAGGTGAATTCGGAGCAAAATTGCTTTTCTGGAATACAATCTGACCCCAGCGGTTATAGATAGTAATTGACGGTATCACATTTAATCCAACACCGTTTACTATGAAGCGGTCATTTACACCATCTCCATTTGGTGAGAATGTATTTGGTACAAAGAAATTGGATCCGTCGCAAATGACCTGTACTCGGATGCTGTCTGTCGATGCACAACCACCATCATTAACAGCCGTCAGGTCATATTTGGTTGTCTTGGTTGGCGTAGCCAGTGGCGTCAGGCAATTTGAACAACTTAATGTGTTAGAGGGAACCCAGTTTAATGAAACGATATTGGTAGTTGCCGATGCATTGATCTGATAAGAACTGCCCACATTAATTGTAGCATTTGGCACCATGCTTATTACAGGATAATTAAATGCCGTCAGATGTACAGAGTCTACGTCTGAGAAACATTTTTTGCTGTCGTATCCTGTAACTATATAAGTTATCACATTGCTTGGCAGACCTCCAATTTGAGATGCATCTGGTTTCGCAAGTGGATTTCCAATATTTGGATTGTTCAATCCTTCGGTGGGTGACCAATTGTAAATCGCAGCCCCGGTTGCAGTTAATTGCGCGCTCTGTCCCAGACAAACTGAATCCGGTCCGCTCACATTTACCACAGGTGGTACATTAACTGTAACCTGGATGGTGTCATTAGCTTTACACCCATAAAGACTCGTACCGGTTACAACAAAATATGTACTGTTTGGAACAGGGTTCGCAACGGGATTCACGCAAGCCAGACAACTTAATGTGGCTGCGGGATCTGCCGGTGGCAGCCAGTTATACGTGGTAGCAGCTCCGCTGGCATTTAACTGCAACGGTGTTCCAAGACATATCGTAGTATCCGCTCCTGCATTCACTGCCGGAATAGGATAGATGAATAAATGATTCGGTGCGGTCGTATCGGTCATCATACTACAGCCTTCGGTATTCGTTGCAGTCAATGAAACGACATATTCACCGGCTTTAGGATAGCTGACAGGATTTGGATTCTGGAGCATGGATGATTGTCCGTTTCCAAAATTCCATGACCACGTTAATGGTCCGTATGGATCGGGTACAAGTTGAATACCTGTGAATGTAAGGACCGCTGGTTCACATTGATTCAACAATCCATTGATAGAAACTTTAGGTGAAGCGGCAACAGTTACAGGTGCGCTGTAGAAACCTGAACACCCGTCAGCAGTTGTTATGCTCATCGAAACCGTATAATTTCCAACAGTTGTGTAATTATGAGCGATCGTTGGATTCATGCCTGTAACAGTAGGTGAACCATCTCCGAAATCCCAGACATAATTGTTGATAATACCAATTGGTACAGTTTGCGATGTGTCGGTAAAGATGATATTTCCACTGTCGCAGACTATGATTCTGTTGGCAATGAATTTTGTTTGATTAATAGCATCTATATTAATTGGGTTCTGACCGATTTTATTAAGCTTACAACCACCTGCATCCGTAATCGTGACTAAGGGATGCC
Source organism: Puia sp. (assembly GCA_035485835.1). Classification (GTDB taxonomy): domain Bacteria; phylum Bacteroidota; class Bacteroidia; order Chitinophagales; family Chitinophagaceae; genus Puia. The sequence continues at coordinate 84 of DATHNR010000607.1, read as the reverse complement.
AGGAACCTGGTGTAGTATATTTATAATTAAACGAATCCACCACTGTCGTAACTGGAAGTGATCCGTCTCCCGGAGACCATGTGA
>DATHNR010000606.1:0-2980 GCA_035485835.1 Puia sp. | reverse complement strand
TCAGTAGCAGGAACTTCGATTCGTCTTTTAATTTGATTAATATATGTGGTTTCGCAGAAACAATATCCTCATTCAGAATGTGTACATTATCGAATGTAACGTCCAGTAAAGGATTGGTCTGATCAACTTTTACATAAAAGTTCTTGAAAAGAAAGTTATTAAAATGATATTGTTCCGGTTGAGCATTTGCAGGATTGACATCCACATTGATTGTATTTAATCCGGGATATAACTTCGAATCAATCGTATAAACAATCTTTATAGTATCCCCGCTGATCAATGGTTTTGTTTTTGGAAAAGGAATAATATGGGTAACATTATTTTTATCAATGATCTTGAAAGAAATCAGCAGGCTGTCGAATGAAGACAGGCTGATATTTTTAAATGCTATGCCAAATTGTATTGGTTGTCCAAATTCTACTGAATCCTGTCCTGTAAGGAAAATATTTGGTGCCAGTGCGCCTTCCGGCACAGGCGTATAGTTCAGTCTCCAGTATTTTAATTGATATGGAGTTGCATGAACCGTGTCTTCACTTGTCAGTTTAAGCTGAACATATGGGAATTGTGAAACATTTATTGCAGAGATATCGAAGTCCTGTGTAGTTTGATTCAGGGTATATAGAAGTGTTGAGTTTCCACTCGTGTCAACTCCGTAAAGTTGCAGTCCGACAGAGTCTGTAGAAGGGTTTTCTAATGAACTTCCACGCCAGTGAAGCATATTCCATTTTTTCGCCGGGCCAAACTCAGGCGACAATATGGTGCCAACTAAATCGGGCGAAACACAATTTGTTGAAATAAAGGTCCGGTCATAGATTGACTGGGTCATGGTTTGTTGTGGTATATAAGAAGGATTCTGATTTCTATATACCATGGCAAGGGCATGAGGTGTAGTAAATGAATCAAGCAATGTAAATCCCCTGGCTACTAATTTATGATAGAGGGAATTATTATGTCCATAAAGGCTGGTATCAGCTTTCCATTGATCAATGTACACATTGCCTCCCTGCGTAGGATCAACATTATTCCTGACAACAACAAAAGCATTTGGAGGAATTGAATCCAGAAAATCCATGGCCTTTTTCCGGTTAACCGGATCGGTATACAGGTAATCGAAATTATATTCTCTTTGTGTTCCGCAGGTTGCGAGTTCACTTTGGAAAAGTCCTGTTGCTCCTGTAAAATTATTCAACCATGGATTAAAAGTAACTGGGTCAAATACATTAAATATCAGTTCGTTATAATTACATCCCGGGCCGATGTTTGTTATATTATTGTATGTCACAGTAAAATCAGCCTGCAGAGCTGAACCCGTAGGATAAATGGTATTTCTTACATACAGTGAGTTCAGGATTGAATCGAATTTAAATTTTCTGTCAACAGAGTCAAGATATATCTGATTCATCGTCGAATATTTGTCCTGGAAATAGTGTGACTGATTAAATCCCACTGTACTTCTGGCAGAATCAATATAAATGAATGAAAATTCGTTCCAGTGATAAGCTGCATTTTGAGTGGGTACAATAGAAGTTCTCCAGTAATAAACCGTGCTATCCATATATTTAATTCCAGGATCAAATTCAAATACACCACCTATTGAGTTAATGAATTTGTTGATTTTTGCCGGAGAATTGAAAGCTTCGGTTGTATCCATTTGCATCACATACTGCGTAAGCGGAGCAAATGGATTTGCTGTGGATGCGAATACGTGTTGAAAAGGCGTATTTATAATTGCAAAGTTGTAAGGATAAATGGGTGTAAGTTCATCCTGGTAAATAAATATGGGTATTGTAACAGTGTTATTTGCCAATGTTACTTCCGAAACGTTATTATCTGCATTTATAGTTACAGTTATATAATTCTGACCCTTATCACGGGTTGCTACTATAGGTACTGAAACGCGGACGGAATCAGTAAAACGGATACCAGGAATTCTTTGTCTTAATACTGTAGCTGTTGTTCCGTCCGGAAACTTTCTGGTGATCAGCACGGTAATTGAATCAGAAACCGCTTTTCCGAGATTATAAAAAGTTGCTCCCACACTAAAATTATTATCTGCGACCGAAATAAATGTGGGGCTTATGACGACCGTAGAAGCTTCGACATCATAGTCAGGTAATTTTTCATCACTAAGGGTAATAGCAGGATCACCCTGGATGCCCATTTGTTCTGTCTGGCAACGCGCATAAAAATCCAGAGGCAGAGCATTAAGCACCTGTTTTCCCGCATCCGATTCAATCGTACCGATGCTTTTTCCATAGTCGGCGTTATCTAATAAATTATACATGTCGGTTAGAAGGATATTCAGATAATTTACTACGCCGTAATGAGAACTGGCAACAAATGCAACGGCACCTTTATTTGGTATGAACACATAATTTTCGGATAAAGTTTTTCCTGTTCCCAGACGGCTCGGATCAAATGTAAAGTAGTTGCCGGCATAACATCCGTTTACATACATGACCGGATACTTTGACTGATTGGTATATATGCTGGGGTCATCCAGATTGAAGCCCAGGGTCGAGGATGAAGAGTGGCCGAAATAAGTAAGTATGCCAATTCCGTTGCTGAATAAATTCGGAAACAATGTACTGGATACCTGGTTATTCTGATCTACTGTCGAACTACAGAACCGGAAAACATTTCCTCCGAATAATGTATCTGAGATGGTTTGCTGGTAATAAGACATGTAATTGCATAGAACAGTTTCAAGGAAGGGGTCAGTAGCACCTGTAACGTGAATGATGTTTTTTCTCCAGGCCCTTCCTGCAAAAGTATTTGGATTTGTTTGCTGGACCGTTTCATAATCTTTTATTTTGGCAAGATAATTTTCTACCTCTGATCCAAAAACTGCACCTAATCGTCCTATAGGAATCAGGTTAACAGACCCCATTCCATCTGCAGATGCAAGCATGGCATCCGATGCCGGATATCCAAATGTTGGAACAAGGTTTAATAATTCGTCACTTGGGTCTCCCTGGTT
>DATHNR010000605.1:0-3634 GCA_035485835.1 Puia sp. | reverse complement strand
AAGGGCTGAATACCACTGCCTACAGCCATATATTCACAATCGAAGATCTTTTTTATCATTTGATGGCTTCCGGTAAGAATACCACCCAGTGTATCACTATGGCCACCTATGTATTTCGTGGCCGTTTGCATGCACATATCAATACCCATCGGGATTGGCTTCTGGTAAAGTGGCGTACAGTACGAGTTATCCATCAGGGTAATCAGCCCGTTTCGTTTTGCAAAATCAACAACCTTTTCTATATCCTGAATGGCAAAGTTCCAGGAGTTGGGGCTTTCCAGGTAAATAAACCGGCTGTTTGGCTTTAATACTTTTTCAAATTGTTCGATCTCCGTTCCTTCAACATATGAAGTTTCAACACCAAACCTGGAGAAGATAAAATCGAACATCCGTTTAACCCAGCTGTAAGGGTTTTTTACGGAAATAATATGATCCCCTTTATTGACATTAGCTAAAACAGCCGCAAAAATGGTTGCCGCGCCACTATTGAAAACAAGGCAGTCTTCCGCCTCATCGAGAGCAGCAAGTTTTTTTCTTAGAATATCGACAGTTGGATTTAATCCCCGGCTGTATAAATAACCGGAATATTCGTCTGCAAATAATTTCTTCAGATCCCCGACAGTATTGACACGGAAATTACTGGTCTGTATAATAGGTGGTGCAACAGCATTAAAATAATCAGAACGGTCCTCACCCAGTTCATTCAATATATATGAAATGTCTGTTTCGTTTGCCATGATCCGGGAAATAAGATTTGAAAATAATAAATCCCCGGATAACTCCTGTTTTATTTATCCCACCAACTCTTATATTCGGAGTTTTCAAATAAAAGTCTTTCATGAGTTCCGGAAACCGGTGGTTCTCCCTGTTTTAAAAAAATTACAGAATCACAATATTTAACCGTTGCCAGTCGGTGTGTAATGATGATTACTGTTTTTTCCCGATTATAAAACCATTTTAAAGTTTCCTGTACTTTTCTTTCACTTTCGGGATCAAGGGCTGAAGTTGCTTCATCCATTATTAAAATTGATGGATCCCTGTACAAGGCTCTCGCAATACCAAGTCGCTGCTTCTGTCCCCCGGAAAGATTTACACCCTGTTCCCTGATTATCGTTTGATATTGCAAAGGAAGACCGGAAATAAATTTGTTTAACCCGAGCCTGGTGCAAATATCAAATATCCTTTCGTGGTCCGGTTTATTTTCACCCAGAGCAATATTAGATATAATGGTTCCATGGAAAAGATCAATATGCTGAGGAACTGCTGCAATTTTTTGTCTCAAAACCGCTTTTGAAATATTTTGAATATTAATTTCCGCGATAAGAATATTGCCACCATTTGGCTGATAGATTTTTTGAATAAGCGAAAGCAGTGTCGATTTTCCGCATCCACTGTCTCCTACGATGGCTGTCATTTGATTCTGATGAAAACGCAATTGTAACCCACTAAATACCGGAATTCCCGGATTGTATCCGAACTGAACATTATCAAAAACAAGATCCCCTTCAGGGAAACGATCGGGTATTTGCATTTCTGTAATTTCCTTTTCCGATTCCAGATCCAGGATTTCAAAAAGGCGGTCTGCAGCAATCAGTGCATCCTGCATCGGTTTGTTCGCACCGATCAGTGCCTGTAAGGGTGTCGTAAAAAATATTGTAAGTGCATAAAATGATAGCAGTTCGCCTGGTGATAAAATCCGGTCTATTACGAGATAACTGCCGGTCCAGAGAATTAAAATATTAAGAAAGCTGGCTATCCATTCCGATGAACCAGAGAGAATGAGCCCATTGCGGCTGCTTGTAAAAATTGTCTTCATGAGAAACATAAACTTGTTTTCCGTTTTCAGATTAAAATAATCCTCTGCACTAAAACGGCGAATGGTAGAAACTCCCTGGATCGTTTCTACAAGATGGCTTTCCAATATCGCGCCTGACTCCATTATTTTTCGCTGGCATTTTGCATGCAACCGGTTACATATAAAATAAATCAATCCATAGACGGGTATCGCTAAAAGCATGATCAGTGAAAGTTTCCAGCTATAAATAAACATGGCTGTTATACTGAATACTATGGTAAATCCCTGAATGAAAAGACCAAGCGCTATGTCGTTGATGAATTTCCGAATGTGTAGTGCGTCATTTACACGACTGATGATTTCTCCAACCCGCATGCAGTCAAAAAACTTTTGTGGAAGTTCGAGCAGATGCTTATAGTAACCAAGTATCAGAAAGCTGTCAATCTGCTGGCCCGTTTTCAATATTATGAGGGATTTGAAATAACCGGCAAAAACCTGAAAGCAGAGAAGCAGGATCATTCCAAGACTCATTATGTTCAATTGGCCAATATTCGAATCAGGCAATATATTATCAATGATTTTCCGGATATATATTGATGCAGACAGGCCAAGTATGGAATAAACAATAGCGCCCAGGAGCGCGCATAACAGCATGTTACGATGTGGTAAAATCAATTGCCGAAAGCGAGTAATAACAGGTTTTTTTTCATTTCTAATTTGAAATTTATCTGTCGGAGCCAGTAGTATGATCACCCCACTCCATTTATTTTGAAAAGAGAGATTGGGTAGATTAACTAATTGGCCATATGATGGGTCCATGAATCTCACATTGTTTTTTCTTACCCTGTATACAACCACGAAATGTTGTATACCGTTTTCCAAAACCAGGTGAAATATTGTTGGAAGTGGAATATCATGCAAATCAATTCCTGTTGTCTTCACGGCCTTTGACAGAAAATTCAATTGTTCAGCCGCCTTAATTAAACCATATAGGCTGGTTCCCTGTTTGTTTGTCCCTGCATATTGTCTGATTTTGCTTGTTGGAATCTTCAAACCAAAATAAGCAGCAACCGACGCAAGGCAGGCCGCTCCGCAATCTGAAATATCCCGCTGTTTAACCTGAATAGATTTCTTCATCAGGGAAAAGGCTTTCTAAAATCTTAAATAAAATATAGAAAAGAGACTTCGAATGAAGTCTCTTATTAATTCAATCATGGATCATCCTAAAAAAGATTCAGTTAATTATAACCCGAAGATTGAAGGATTAAGAACGTGTAAACAGGTTGGTTGCCAAACCTATTCCATACCCAATCCAATAAAAAAGTGATTCTCCCGCAATAATGGAAACAGATGTCTCCATGGGCAATTCCTGCATACCCTGCATTAACTTGCCATCCCATTTTTTGTTCATATTCATTAATTTTAATTATTCGCATGAAAACAGATAAATTGGATTCCACAAAAATTCGTGAAGTCCAAATCAATTCGTTTCATTCGAAAAATTATTGACTCCTACTATTTGCAATACGCATGGGTTTCGGAATTCCCATCTGTCGCAAAATAGTATGCAGTCCGCCTGAAAAAAATACCCGGATGGTGTAATTTTATACGCGAAACGCCGAACGCGTAAGGCGTAAGGCGTAAGGCGTAAGGCGTAAGGCGTAAGGCCAAACGAATTTTCGTTCTTAAAGAATTTAATTTGCAGAAAACAGCTGAAAGAAAATATTCTTATTTCCGAACAAATTTTCCAGCATTGCGTTACGCTTTGAGCGTTGAGCGTTGAGCGTTGAGCGTTTAGCCTTACGCCTTACGCCTTACGCCTTACGCCTTACGCCTTAC
>DATHNR010000604.1:0-2443 GCA_035485835.1 Puia sp. | reverse complement strand
CCCTTTCTTAGTTCTTTAATTGCACTGATTAAACCTCTTTCAGTGAGACCTGCATTCTTTAATAATTTGGCTGTGTTATCATTTCCCTGGATGATTGAAAGGACAAGATGTTCCGGCGTAACAAATTCATCGCCGAATTGCTTCATAACGCCAGCCGCCCTTAAAACAACATTATTTGCATCCCTGCTTAATGACTGCGCAGGATCTGCTCCTTCTACCCTGGGTAATTTATTGATAAGGTCACCCAGTTTATTTTCAAGCACAGGTATAGTAACGTTATTTTTTTTCAGAAGATATTCTACAGGAGAATCTGTCTGTTCCAGCAACGCCTGCATCAGATGTTCCGTTTCGATTGTAGGATTTTTGGCATTAAATGCCAGTTGCTGCGCCTGTTGAAGGGCCTCAGAAGCTTTTATAGTAAAGTTGTTTAAATTCATTGCTTATTATTTTAAATCCGTTAAAATGATTCAAAAGGTAAACCATTTCCAAAACCCTGAAAATCTGTCATATAAATCAATTTCCAGATGCCGTGTCTTCAGCTGCGTTGGCCTTTGCCTGTTAATCTGGCTGAGCCCAAAAGCTCAATCGTCTAAAACCGTACCATCTACCTCTCCTGAAACAGATGCATTTCTCTCGAACAATCAAAAACTTCTTGGAAATAATATCGTAGCACTTGCATACAAAAATGATAAAATCGTATATAAAAAAGAGCTTGAAAAAGAAGTGGGGGATTATAATGCCAGGATACAGGTGCCTGCCGGTGTGGCCAGTCAATGGCTTGTTGCAGCTACTATTATGGCCTATGTGGACGATGGTAAAATTTCTCTTGATGATAAGGTTAGCAAGTATCTGCCCATTTTCGCCAGGTACATGAAGACATATATCACCATCAGAAACTGTCTTAGCCATACAACCGGCATACAGGCAGATCCACCCGGGCCATTAAGACTGCTGCAGAAATCAAAATACCCCGATCTGGAAACCGAAGTAAATTCTTTTGCTTCCAAAAGAGAAATTGAAACAAATCCAGGAACGGAAATTTATTTCAGTCAGATTGGACCTGATATCGCAGCGCGGGTTCTTGAAGTTGTTACAAAAAAAACATTCGACAGAATCGTTCAGGATAAAATTCTTCGCCCCTGTAAAATGCACGGAACGAGTTTTACAAATGATAATGGTGTAACAAGCAATGCTGCTGATGGAGCGATAACAACTCCCAATGATTTTATCAATTTCCTGGCAATGATCTTAAATAAAGGAACCTTTGAAGGGAAAAAAGTGCTAAGCGAAAAGTCAGTTGCAGAAATGGAAACCATTCAGTTTGCAAAACTCCCTGTAAAATATATGCCTAAAGAAGCTGAAGGTTTAAAAACAGGTCTCGGGTGCTGGGTAGAAAATGGAAGTATCATTACCAGTTTATATATAACTGGCTTTTATCCATTTGTTGACCGCAGCCTGAATTATGCAGCACTCCTGGCCCCTCTCAAACCTGAAGAACCCAAAAAAGAACTTTATACAGAATTCAGGCAAAAAATGGATGCAGCGTTCGGGTCCTCAAAATGAAGGAGATCATGTAAAACATAAAGCTGAAAGCCGAAAACTATTGTTTATGGTGTAAAGTTGATGGTGAATAGTTTTCCAATTTTCAATGCTGAATGAAGTTTTCGGCTTTGGGCTTTAAGCTTTAGGCTTTAAATATATTGATTAATTATATTCTCGAGCCACTCCTGTTTACCACTTATTTGTTTGGGTTCACCATTAGCTAAAGCAAATTTTCGCAGATCTTCCAGACCCAGTTTTCCTTCTTCAAATTCCTTTCCTTTTCCCGAATCGAAAGAAGCATATCTTTCTTTTCTGAATTTTTTATAGGGTGAATCTCTAAGTATATCATCCGCAATGATTAGTGCACGCGCGAATGTATCCATGCCCCCGATATGAGCAAGGAACAGGTCTTCCGGGTCAGTTGAATTTCTCCTGGTCTTTGCATCAAAGTTTACTCCGCCACCTCCAAATCCACCAGATTCCAGGACGATCAGCATCGATTCGATAAGTTCATTCAAATTCATAGGAAACTGATCCGTATCCCAGCCGTTCTGAGCGTCGCCACGGTTTGCATCCATACTTCCGAGCAATCCTGCGTCTGCTGCTACCTGGAGTTCATGCTGGAAAGTATGTCCCGCAAGTGTGGCATGGTTAACTTCAATATTTAATTTGAAATCCTTATCCAGTCCGAATGCTTTTAAAAAGCCAATCACTGTGGCAGAATCATAATCGTATTGATGTTTGGTCGGTTCACAGGGTTTTGGCTCAATAAAAAATACTCCCTTGAAGCCCTGTCCCCGCGCATAATCTCTTGCCTTTCCAAGGAAAAGTCCCAGGTGCTCAATCTCCCTTTTCATATTCGTATTGAGAAGAGACATATACCCTTCTCTCCCACCCCAGA
>DATHNR010000603.1:0-6750 GCA_035485835.1 Puia sp. | reverse complement strand
AGGCTTAAAGAAGAAGGCAGGACGCCCTACGCTGAACGGTCAAACGTCAACTATCGTCCGTCGACCTATAAAATCGCAGTGCTCAAAGAAGCCCTCGACCACCCTTCCCTCGATCCCGATATCAGGATAAAACTCCGGGAGTTTATCGGAGACCTCCGATTAAAGGGCTATCAGGTAAAAGAGATCTCCTTTGACCTTCTGGACTATATAGTTCCCGCTTATTACATACTGACTACCGCGGAAGCTTCTTCCAATTTATCCCGTTTTGACGGCGTGAGATACGGGCACCGGACCGATGATCCCGATGCAGGATTTCCTGAATTTTACCAGGAATCCCGTTCCGAAGGCTTTGGAAAAGAAGTAAAACGCAGGATCCTCCTTGGCACTTTTGTATTAAGCTCAGGGTATTATGAGGCTTATTTTAGTAAGGCCCAAAAAGTAAGAAGAATTTTAACAGAACGTACTAAGCTGATTTTCAATGAATTTGATATAATTCTAAGTCCCACGGCTCCCACCACGGCTTTTAAATCCGGTGAAAAAATCTCCGACCCGGTTGCCATGTATCTCGCTGATTTATATACTGTTTACGCAAATCTGGTTGGTATTCCGGGTATTTCCCTGCCCCTTTTTACCCATACAAACGGCATGCCTTTTGGTATCCAAGCTATGACAAACCAATTTCGTGAATTATCTTTACTGCAGTTCTCAAAAGAACTCCTACAGCAATATAAGTCCTACGAAATTCCGACTCTGTGAAACCCGGACGTTCCGTTCCGGTAAATTCAATCCGCAATCCATCCCTTGAAAAATTTATACTCCGGATTTCCCGGTTTATAAATCTTTAAGCATTAAGAGATGAAAAGACTTTTATTGTTGGGCATCGCTTTTATTGGATTGCTGCTTCAGAGCCGTGCGAGTGCCTTAAAAGTTGATAAGACTTTTGTTGCTCTGCATACGCCAATAGACACAAGTGACGTAAAAAGTAGTATTAATAACCTTTTTCTTGCATCCGTTTGCGGTACCAATGGTGCTAAATTAAATCCCAGGGCTTTAAGTTTTGTTCAGGATTTCATAATCCAGAACAAACAGGAAATGGACGAAATGAAATCCTGGGGGCGTCCTTATTTTAAGCTGATAGACGGGATCCTTAACCAATATGGCCTTCCAACTGAATTGAAATACCTGGCCGTAATTGAATCCAATCTGAAACCCACTGCCATGTCGTGGGTAGGAGCAGTAGGTCCCTGGCAGTTAATGCCGGCCACGGCCCGTTTACTTGGTTTAAAAGTGAACCGAAAAGTAGATGAGAGAAAGAATTACTATAAGAGTACAAAAGCGGCGGCTATTTACCTCAAAGATCTTTACACAGAACTTGGAGACTGGCTGCTGGTCATCGCTGCATATAACGGAGGTACCGGTAATGTTTATCGCGCCATCAGAAAGAGCAATAGCCGGGATTTCTGGCAGCTCCAGAATTACCTGCCTGCTGAATCCAGGAACCATGTAAAGAAATTCATTGGTACACAATATACTTTCGAAGGACAGGGCAGTGTTACCACGCTCACAAAAGATGAAGCAACTGACCAGCTTTCGGGTTCAGCCATGTATGTTTTCAACAGGAAATTGAATAAGGATGAACAGGCCGGTGCAAAAACTATAAATATTTCAGGCAAATATTTTTCAAGTATTATCTCCAAGTATATTCTTATGGATGAAGCCGAATTCAATCGTTATAATCCGGATTTTGATAAAGTAATGGCGAGTGCTAATAATAGTTACGATCTGAAGCTGCCGGCTGATAAAATGGATCTTTTTGTTTCCAACAAATATGAAATCCTGAATGAATCCGTTCAGCGATTGTTATTGGAAGCTGATGCTGTGAATGAAAACAAAGCCGTAGCAAGTATTTCTCATAAATAATTTTAAGGGGCATTCAGTAACCCATTCCGCTTTTAGCGGGATGGGTTTTTTATTATCCCTTCGAAAGCTTTTACTTTTAGAAGGCATTCTTCATATTCTTTTTCAGGATCACTGTTTACCGTTATTCCTGAGCCTGCAAAATATGACAGGTAAGATTCCTCCCTGTTATAAAATAAGCTTCGGATTACAACATTGAAATCAAAATCCTGATTTGGCTTAACATATCCCAGTGCCCCGGAAAATAATCCTCTTTTCGTTTTTTCATATTGTTCAATCAGTTCCAGAACACGTTTTTTTGGAGCTCCGGTCATGGAACCCATGGGAAATGTTCCCGCTATCATTTCGCTCCAATGCAGATTTGCCCTGGGCTTTCCAACGATGGTTGAAATCATCTGATGCACCTGCGCAAAACTGTAAATGCCAAATAATTCAGCTACCCGAACTGAATCCGTTTCACAAATTTTAGAAAGATCATTACGAACCAGATCCACTATCATTACATTTTCTGCACGATCTTTTTCACTGGCTGCCAGCTCAGTCCTTAGTAATTCATCATGCTCTTTATTTTCATTATCTCTGGCAGAGGTCCCCTTGATTGGTTGTGAAATAATACTGTCGCCTTCTCTTCTTAAAAATCTTTCCGGACTGGCACATAAAAGAAATTTTTCATCCACGCAGTAAAATGCTGAAAACGGGCTCGGAGAAATCCGGTTCAGGGCCCGGTACATATCCAGCGGATCCAAGACGGCAGCTTCCACAAAAAATTCCTGGCAGAAATTGATCTCATAGCAGTCTCCACGCAAAATATGCTTTCTGAGTCGTTCAATGATTTCTATATATTGGTTTTTTGAAATCCTCTTTTGAATAATGTTTTTCCCCCGAATGATTTTTTTTCTGGTGAAAGAAAAACTTTCAATTTCATTCAAAACTTCTTTATGATTGTTACCGAATAAACCGATCCGGATTTCCAGTGGAAGTATTATAATGATAATTTCAGGAACAAAAAAGAAAAGGTCAGGAAATTGAATAAAATCATGGAGAAGAGAAGGAGACCCCTCCGTTTCAGATTTCAGGTCAAATGAAAAATGACCAAAAAGCCAGTCGTCCTGTTGCTGTGAAAATTTCTTAAGGTCTTCAAAAGCATGCCCGGCTTCAGTTTTCAGACGGGCTCGTTCGCCCGTGGCCACGAGGCATTCATAACTATGTTCCGCCGAAGTATATTGCTGATTATCCAGAAAAGAAAAGGTATTAAACCGGGCTGACCAGTCTAATACCTGTTGTTTTATTTTATACAGATCAGAGAAAGGAAAAGATACAAATTGGCGTTTGGCCATGCCTGTTAGCCTTATTAGAAATCCTCATCTTCTTCTTCAAATCCGTTCTCATTAAAGAGATCCATATTTTTATATTCGTCATCCAGCCCCAGTTCATCCTCATCACCCTTGGCAGCTTTTTTGCCACCAGGTGCGGCTTTTTTGGTTTTGGAGCGGGGAACATCGAATTCATCAAAATCCGGATCCCATTCCTCATCCTCCTCCACTTTATCCCATTCATCTACCTCTTCTTCCCCCTCTTCCTCGTCGTCGTCATCCTCATCCGATTTTTTCTTCGTTTTGGATGCAGTTGCCTTTAGGCCTTTTTTAGCAGCAGATTTTGGAGATTCTACCTCGTCATCATCTTCCTCCTCGTCATCATCTTCCTCTTTGGCTTTTTTAGAAGACGGTTTTGCAGTTGGTTTCGATGAAGCAGGTCCGGATTTTTTTAAACCCTTGTTCTCCTTATCAGATTTTGGTACCATATTCCAATAAGATTAGATTGTAAAATTTCAGCGAAGTTTTTAAACCTCCAAATTTTTTTAGAAAGAATTTACGATTCCCCGGGCAGGTTATTGTTTTTCTATCAATTGGTCGCGTCCGGGACCATTTGAAATATATGAAACCTTAACTTTCAGGTAACTATCTATAAAAGAAATATACGTTTTCATTTCTTCAGGCAGCGAATTGAAGTCCTTTTTTGTCGTAATATCCTTTTTCCAGCCCTGAAAAGATGAAAGTACCGGCTCTATTGCATGTTGCAACATCTGGAAAGGTATCTCTTCTGTTTCCTTTCCTGCAATCCGGTATTTTGTGCACATTTTCAGCGTTTCAAAATCATCCAGCACATCGGCCTTAGTCATGACCAGTTTTGTAACGCCATTGATCATACAGGCGTAACGCAATGCAACCAGATCTATCCAACCACAACGACGCGGTCTTCCGGTTGTTGCACCGTATTCGCTTCCGGCTTTGCGCAGCAGGTCGCCGGTTTCATCTGCAAGTTCAGTCGGAAAGGGTCCGCTTCCCACGCGTGTGCAATATGCTTTGGTTACACCGATCACTTCGCGAATTTGCTGAGGTGCTACTCCGAGTCCGGTACAAACGCCTGCAGAAATGGTATTGGATGAAGTAACAAAAGGAAAGGTTCCGAAATCCACATCCAGCATACTTCCCTGTGCACCTTCCGCCAGCACTTTTTTTCCCTGGCTGAGTTTTTCATTAATGAAATATTCACCCTGTACGATTTTAAATTGTTTCAGAAATTCCAGTGCTTCCAGAAATTCTTCTTCCATTTCAGAAACATCTTCCTGGAAATGGAGACCGTCCAGAAGCTTCTGATGCTTTAATCGCAAACGTATATACTGGGTGGTAAAATTTTTATCGAGAAGGTCTCCAACGCGCAATCCGTTTCGCCCTGTTTTATCCATATATGCGGGGCCGATTCCTTTTAACGTTGATCCTATTTTTTCATTTCCTTTGGAGAACTCCGAAGCTTTATCCAGTGCACGGTGTGTTGGAAGGATCAGATGCGCACGTTGTGCGATATAAAGATTTTTCCGGTAATCAATTCCAAAAGATTTTACCGTTTCACATTCTCTTTTCAATGTGACCGGATCAAGTACAACACCGTTACCAATCAGATTGATGGTGTTCTCATGAAAAATACCGGATGGTATCTGATGAAGAACAACCTTCTGATCTTTTACGTAAAGTGTATGCCCCGCATTGGGACCACCCTGAAAGCGGGCAATAAGATCATAGCGGGGCGCGAAATAATCTACGATTTTACCTTTCCCTTCATCTCCCCACTGCAGTCCGAGAATAACATCAACCATCAGTCTGATTTTTTAGAAGGGGCAAAAGTAATTGTTAATTGTTAATGGTTAATTGTTAATTATTAACGACTCTTTTTTGCTTTTACACCCTATTGACAATTAACAATTAACCATTAACAATTATTTTGTAGGTTCAATTACTTCCGTATCGAACCGATCCACCGAATGAATACCGTTGAGTTGTTTTAACCTCCTGACCAGTTCTTCCAGCTCTTCTTTGTCGTGTACATAAACTTTGATACTGCCTTCAAATAATCCCTCCTTGGCTTCCACCGTAAGAGCATTGATATTGATCCGCAATTCGCCCGAAATCAGGTTGGTAATTTTATTGATTACTCCTACATCGTCAAGACCAATGATGCGTACACCAGTAAGGAATGAAATTTCTTTATTTTTTGCCCATTTAGTTTTAACCACCCGATGTCCGTAGTTTGAAAGCAGCCTCGTTGCATTCGGACAATTTGTGCGATGAATCGTTAATCCTTTTCCTGTGGTGACAAATCCAAATACATCGTCACCGGGAATAGGTTTGCAGCAATTGGCAAGGGTATACACGATTTTATCACTGCTTTCGCCGAATATGATCAGCTCGGTATCCTTACGCGGACTTGGTGTGAAATTTATCTCTGGTTTGGTTTCGATTTGTGTTTTAGCCGGCTTGGGGGGTTCTATTCTGTCGCCCAGCAATTGAAATTCTTTCAGTTCTTTCAGGTCGATATTTTTCACTGCAACCTGGTAAAAAAAATCGAGAGAGGAATTCAGTTTATAATAGTTCACCAGCGTTTCCGTGTTGTGCTGATTGTAAGCCGCACCGAAGTTTTCCAGTTTTTTCTGAACCATGTATTTCCCTTCGTCTGCAATTTTGCGTTTTTCTTCCCGTAGTGCATCTTTCACTTTACTCTTGGCCTTGGCAGTCACTACATAATTGATCCAGTCTTCTGTTGGCCTTTGTTTGCTTGAAGTGATAATCTCCACCTGATCACCGCTTCGAAGTTTGTGACTAATAGGAACCAGTTTATGATTCACTTTTGCGCCGATACATTGCTCGCCTATTTTACTATGAATGGAAAATGCAAAGTCAAGAGCCGTTGATCCAAGCGGAAGCATTTTCACATCACCCTTGGGCGTGTATACATAAATTTCTTCCGCCAGAAAACTCGTTTTAAAATCCTGGAGGAAATTGATGGAATCATTATCCTCCATTGTCAGAACTTCCCGGATCTGGTGGAACCAGTCATCGAAACGGCTCTCATCGCTCGCTCCTTCTTTGTACTTCCAGTGAGCTGCCAAACCTTTCTCCGCTATTTCATTCATGCGTTTTGAGCGGATCTGGATTTCGACCCATTTCCCCTGCGGTCCCATCACAGTCGTATGCAGGGCTTCATATCCGTTAGATTTAGGATTACTTAACCAGTCACGCAGTCTTTCGGGCGAAGGAGTGTATTCATCCGTAATAATGGAATAAACTTTCCAGCAGTCGGCTTTTTCTGTTTCAGGAGGTGAATTGATAATGATTCGAATGGCAAAGAGGTCATAAACTTCTTCAAAGGAAACTCCTTTTTTACGCATTTTGGTCCAGATGGAGTGAATGCTTTTTGGACGTCCATGAATTTCAAAATCGAACTGGGCATGTTCCATTTGCTCCCGCAATGGTTTGATGAATTCGTTGATATATCTCG
>DATHNR010000602.1:0-3674 GCA_035485835.1 Puia sp. | reverse complement strand
TACCTAATTCTGTTGCACCATTATAATTTCCTGAACGAGCTCGCGGATTGTTTTTAATGAAAAAGGTTTTTGAATAAAAAATTCAATTCCCAGGTTCTCTGCCCTTAATGATGATTTTGTATCTCCGGTTATCATGATGACCTTACTGTTCATCATGATCTCCGGTTCATGCTCGATCATATCCAGACCATTCCCATCGGGAAGAAAATGATCCAGTATGAGAATCGAAGGATGCTGGTTCATCCATTTTTTTCTGCCCTCCTTCAAAGTATAGGCGCAGTCGATTTGATAACTTTTATCTTTCAGGATAAGTTGTATGAGTTCGCAGAGTTCTTTTTCATCGTCGATGATCAATATTTTATTAATGGGATGCATAAAGCATTTTCTTTTAGTGTGCCACGATGTTCTATTTAAATAACCGTGCCGCCGGACGGATTGCGGTATAATTTGACTTAATCTCATTATTTTAGTGGCCGGATGGCTAAAACCCTGGATGTTTTACTAGCAGATGATGATCTGGACGATTGCATCATGTTTGAAAAGGCGTTGAAAGAATTACCCATAAACACAAATCTGAAGACCGTTTATGATGGCGACGACTTATTAAAAGAACTTTCCCTGAAAAATAATGGATTGCCGGATCTGATATTTCTCGACCTCAACATGCCAAGAATAAACGGTGTAGAGTGTCTGCATATCATAAAAACATCCGAAGAGCTTAAAAGAATTCCGGTTATTATATTTTCCACTTCCATTCATGAGACTCTGGCAAGGAAACTGATTGATAAAGGTGCTAAGGAATGTATTCAGAAGCCATCAAGCTTCCGTGAACTGAAAAATGTGATTTCAAACACTTTATCATCGATACAATGAAAGAGTCCGGCCCGGGTATATTGACTTTTTTATCGGGAGGTGGTGAAATGGGAAAACTAACCAGGGAAAAAGACTGGAGCACCACACCTGTAGGGCCACCATCCGGATGGCCGCAAAGTCTGCGCACTATATTATATGTCATTCTGAATGCAAAGTTCCCCATGTTTCTCTGGTGGGGAGAAGAACTTATCTGTTTTTATAATGATGCCTACCGACCCAGCCTCGGTAAACACGGTAAACACCCGGGCATCCTGGGCATGCCGGCAAAAAAAGCCTGGACAGAAATCTGGGAAGTCATCAAGCCTTTAATTGATGTGGTGCTGGAAGGCGGATCCACATTCAGTGAAGATCAGCTGATTCCGATTTACCGGAACGATCAGCTTGAAGACGTATACTGGACATTCAGCTACAGTCCTGTTATCGGGGAGCATACAAAACCCGAAGGCGTATTGGTAACCTGCCAGGAGACAACCGAAAAAGTAAACAAGTTGAAATTGTTAAAGCAGACTTTTGAAGAGTTGCAAAAAAAAGAAGAGAGGTTAAATCTCGTCATCGAAGCAAGTGAACTGGGAATTTGGGAATGGCAACTGGATACGAATAAAATAATTTATTCAGACCGCTATCTTGAAATTTTCGGACTCGATCCAAAAATACCGCCAGGTCCTGAAGATATGACAGCCATGATTCATCCGGAAGACAAGGGTATCAGGGAAAATGCGATGAAGACAGCACTGGATATGGGCATTTTACATTGTGAGCTCAGGATCATATGGAAAGACGGATCCCTTCACTGGATCGAAGCGAAAGGAAATGTTTATCTGAATGAAGAAAACAAACCTTACAAAGCAATCGGCACCATGCGCGATATTACCGCTGAAAAAATACACCGACAGGAACTGATGGATAGCGAGCAAAGATTTCGTTTACTGGCGGATTCCATGGAACAACAGGTAAAGGAAAGAACGCTTCAGTTGCTGACTAAAAATATTGAACTGGAAAAAATGAACGCGGAACTGGAATCCTTCGCCTATGTGTCCAGTCATGACCTCCAGGAACCGCTCCGTAAAATTCAGATGTTTTCTTCTATAATCAATGATCAGGAAATCAATCTCCGGTCAGAAGATGCTCATTATTATTTTGAAAGGATCAGGGCTTCGGCCGACCGGATGCAGGCGTTGATTGAAGACCTGCTTACCTATTCAAGACTGGGCTCAACACTTCCTCCTTTTACGACGGTGAATCTTGCTGATATCGTTGCAGATACTTTGTCTGAATTAAAAGAAGATATCCGGCAGAAAAACGCTATCGTGGAGATCGGTCCTTTATGCTCCATTTCCGTGATTCCATTTCAGTTTCAGCAACTCATGGTAAACCTGGTATCGAATGCCCTGAAGTTTTCACGGGAAGGAATTATACCCAGTATTGAAATCAGTTCTACCATTGAAGGCTACGAATGTCATATCCGGGTTTCAGATAATGGAATCGGATTTGAGGAACAGTATAATGAAAAAATTTTTGAAGTCTTTCAGCGCCTGCATAAGAAATCAGATTACGAAGGAACAGGCATCGGACTGTCCATCGTAAAAAAAATAGTCGAAAATCACAAGGGTACAATCACTGCTTCAGGGAAAAAAGGAACAGGTGCAAGCTTCGATATTCGTATTCCCATAACTCAGCTATGAGCTATGAGCTATGAGATATGGGATATGGGATATGGGATATGGGATCCCGCAGTGCGGGATTCCCAACATGGGAAAGAAAAAAAATGAATGGCGAAGTACTTGCATTTTTAAAAATCCTTTTGCATCTTTGTTTCAGCAATGAGGTTTTTACGGTCTCACACCGAAAAACACGAAGAACGAAAAGTGTTCATACTAAATTTAGATCCTCCCATCCTGCTGAATGTACCGTCCACATCCCGATCAACCCCCAAGACGGTTTTTAATCATTCATCATACCCTAAACTAGAATTTATGAAAGCGATCTCTACATTTACAACATTGTTTTTGATCATCATCACCTGCGCTACGTCTGCTGTTCTTTACCTCAACGAGAATTACACTATTTCAGCGGTGTTAACGATTGTCTGGATTGTGGCTCTCACACTCTGGATTGGCAAATGCATGGGCTTTGTGGATTTATTCATAAATAAAACTTTTGCTAAACATTAGTCTTAGAATCGCTGGTAGATAAATGAAGAGAGCCCGTCTGAGGGCTTTTTTTGTTGCCTGTAACTGGTATAAATCGTCTATTTATTGGAAAATTTTTCCCACTAAAGGAAGAAAAACGGTGAAAAAGCGATTAATCAAGGCTGTTAGGAGCTGGCATTCTATTTGAATATATTATTCCGGTTTTTCATAGGATATTGGATTTTAAAACGGGCTGGATTTCTATCCGGCCCTTTTTTATTTTATAAAAGGAGGTTACAAAAGATGATGCTGCGGTTACCAATCAGAAAGAATTACTTCTGATGGACAATATGCAAACCAACACCGAGATTGAATACCTGAAGCTGGCCATCGATACCATTCGTCTGAATGTGATCAATGAGAAAGTATCAACTGTAAGGCGTTCCCTTGAAAATAAGCCTGAAAAGGCCATTGTACGCAGTTTATACAGGACAAGCCTGCGGGTAGCCGCCATTCTCCTTCTTATTGTTGGTTCTGCAACACTATATAAATATATATCCGTGAATGACCAGTCCGTTTACGATAAACAGTTTTTAAGCTTTGAACTCACAAATACCCGGGGAGCACAGAACCGCGAATCAGAAACTGAGGCATACAGAAGCGGGAACTGGA
>DATHNR010000601.1:0-7127 GCA_035485835.1 Puia sp. | reverse complement strand
ATTTAAACATGAACCTGCCAATTGTTAAACGCAATACCGGAATATTCAGTCTCGCGGTGATCGTTGCTGCCCTCGGTTATTTTGTTGATATCTACGACCTCCTGCTTTTTACTGTGGTTAAAAAAGAGTCTATGCTGCAGGTGGGCGCTACGGATGCCAGCCTGCTTGCCGACAGCAGCCGGGTTATTAACTGGCAAATGATTGGCCTTCTGATTGGAGGTATCTGCTGGGGAATGCTGGCGGATAAGAAAGGCCGGCTCTCGGTTCTGTTTGGATCCATCATACTTTACTCGGTAGCGAATTTCCTGACCGCTTATATACATACTGTTGACCAGTATGCGCTTTGTCGTTTTATAGCCGGCCTGGGTCTGGCAGGTGAACTGGGTGCAGGCATCACCCTGGTCAGTGAACTTCTTCCTAAAGAAAAAAGGGGAATAGGAACTTCCATGGTAGCGGGTATCGGGCTCATCGGAGCCGTCGTGGCATATTATACATATCAGTTTACGAAAGACTGGAGATTATGTTATAAGATTGGCGGAGTGCTGGGCATGGTTTTACTTGTATTGAGGATTAGTGTTGCTGAATCGGGTATGTTTATGGAAGTAAAGCAGCAGGCAGTTACGAGGGGCAATTTTTTTATGTTTTTTACCAATGGCAGGCGTTTCAGGAAATATCTGAACGCCATCCTGATCGGGCTCCCCACCTGGTATGTTATCGGGATCCTGATAAATCAGAGTGACAGATTCGCAAAATCAATGTATGGAAGTACAAGTCTTGACTCAGGACGGTCTATCATGTTTGCTTATGTTGCCATTTCCATTGGTGATATCCTTGTCGGGTTTATTTGCCAGTGGTTTAAAAGCCGTAAAAAAGGTCTTTTGGTGTTCTATATCCTCTGTTTGATATTCGGATTCTTATTTTTTTCTCCCATTAATAATAAGGATTCCACCATGTATTTCTTAAGTGCCATGTTGGGATTTTCCACCGGCTTCTGGGCCATTTTTGTAACAATGGGAGCCGAGCAGTTTGGAACCAACCTGCGTGCAACTGCAGCAACCACCATTCCCAATATGGTGCGGGGATCATTACCTCTTCTGAACCTGCTTTTCCTGAATCTTTTTCAAAAAAGCTGGGGATGGACCCTTATCAGGAGTGGAATTGTAACCGGGATCATCGTGATGCTTATAACTTTTATAGCTTTTTACTATACGGAAGAAACCTTTCATAAGGACTTGAATTATATTGAACTATAGCACTGTTCTGGTCTTCGGAGTCTGAATCCCTATCTTCGCGCCTGATTTTTATAGCAAATACGTTTTTGATGAAATTCCTGATCATCCGCTTTTCTTCCATTGGTGATATTGTTCTCACTACTCCAGTTATCAGGTGTATTAAAAAACAGGTTCCTGATGCTGAAATACATTATCTCACCAAATCCACTTATCTGCAAATTCTTTCTTCCAATCCCTATATTGATAAAGTTCACTTTCTTGAACAAAGCCTTCTGGCCGTTATTAAAGAATTAAAAAGAGAAAATTTCGATTTTATTATTGACCTGCACCACAATCTTCGTTCGATGAAAGTGAAAGACGCATTGAAAGTCAAATCCTATTCATACGATAAACTCAATCTCAGGAAATGGATCTATACAAATTTAAAATGGAACCTGCTTCCTGATCTCCATATTGTAGATCGTTACATGAATACAGTTAGTGACTTCGGCGTAAAAAATGATGGAGCGGGGCTCGATTATTTTATTGGGAAGGAAGATATCATCAATGAAACAGACCTCCCCACTTCGCATTCTGCGGGATACATTGGTGTAGTGATAGGCGCTGCCCTTAACACTAAAAAATATCCTTTTCATCATGTGAAAAAACTCTGTGAATTGCTGGATCATCCCATTATTTTACTCGGAGGGCTCGAAGATGCTGATGAAGGAGATCGCATTGCAGCCTCCGACAAGATTAAAATTTATAATGCCTGTGGAAAATTTGGTCTGAATGAATCGGCTGACCTGGTTCGCCGTGCAAAACTGGTTGTAACCAATGATACAGGACTTATGCATATTGCTGCTGCGTATAAAAGACCAATTATTTCTTTGTGGGGCAATACCGTACCGGAATTTGGCATGTATCCTTATTATGGCAGCAACTTTTTGGAGCGAACGTGTGAAAAGGATAAAAATCTACCTTATGAAATCATTGAAATAAAAAATCTCTGGTGCAGACCCTGCTCAAAAATTGGTTATGACGTATGTCCATTGGGTCACTTCAAATGCATGGAAAAAATTGATCCTGAAAAAGTAGTTGCCCAAATCTGGGCCCGGCTCCAGGCTATTTGATATGCTGTCCCGTCCAGGTGCCGTCTTTGTTAAATATATTGTATCCCACGATGGAGTCGAAGCATAAATATTTCCCGTCCCAAACTCCTTTCACGTCGAAATGATTATAAATTCCCGTAGCAGCTTTTACATAAGTGCCCGTCCACTCTCCTGTTGAGTCGAACGTAAGCATGAGTTGTTGTGTTGCAACAGAAATATAACCAATAAGATCATCGGTATTGTTGAAAATGTACAAACCTTTCCAGGAGGGGTTTTTAGGATGATATTCGTTATGATACATCGGATTCAGTGTCTTATTCACATCAGGATTCAATTCATAATGATTTAACGGATTAATGGTGCTGTTAAATTCGGGATTGATATCATTGTTGTGGGCCGGGTTGATATTCCAGTTATATTTTGGATTGATATTCGAATTTTTTTCCGGATTAATGGTGCTGTTAAATGTAGGACTCAGATTGACGTCCACTTTTGGATCGTGATTATTGTTCAGAGCCTGAGCGTAAACATGGGCCTGGAACAAAAAAGCCGTCAGAAGGCACGCAAGTAAATTTTTTTTCATTCGTGATTTTTCTATGGTTCTAAAGAAGATTCGCTTGGGTCGGTGGTTCAAAATACAATAAATATCCGGGTTTTATTTAACGTGAATATGTGTCCATTTACCTGACTTGTCAAAGAGGTTATATCCTGACTGGCTATCGAAACAAAGGAACATACCTGTCCAGACCCCGAATAGGGTAAAATAATTATACATCATCCTTCCGGCCTTCACGTAATATCCATTCCATGTGCCGCTGTTGTCAAAGGAAAGCATTACGTTTTGTGTGGCCACTGAAATATATCCAAAGATCTGGTTCGAATCATTGAATAAAAATAAGCCCTTCCATGTATCTGTGGAAGGCCGAAGTCCCTTCATGATCACCGGATTCAGCACATCGTTCGATTGCGGATTCAGCTGCATGTTGATCATAGGGTTTATGGCAGAATTCAAAGTAGGATTCACTGAAGTTTCCTTCAGGGGATTCATGTTCCAGTTTGAAGAAGGATTGATGGAAAGGTTACTATCGGGATTAATTTCTTTATTGACATAAGGATTCAGGTTGGCGTCCTTTTTTGGATCATGACCTTTAAATGCCAGGTCGTTCTGGGCCAATAACCCTGAACCTGAAAACAGTAAGACCGTCCAAATCACTATTCCTCGCATACGAATAACGGGTTGTTATAACGTTGGATTCAACGCGACTTTTCGCCGGATACGAGGATAAAATTAGGGAAAATGTAAAGAAAGGCTAAAGGTAATATGGGAGGTTGATATTGTCAAGAGGTCGGATCGGGGGAAATGTGGCAAATATGTACATGTAGTAAATGAAAAATGTGGGAGTTGAATTATTAATGATATTGTAGAAAATGTGGTGATTTATTATAAGCAGACAAAGTCCTCACATTTCCAAATTGTCATTTCCCTATTTAACTTCCACATTTTTCATTTACTACATGTACATATTAGCCACATTAAAATTGATTTTAAGCTTTAAGCGTGGAGAGTACGTCGTTCATGTTTCTCACCGCATCTGCACTTTTTGCAAATAATCCTTTTTCGTCTGAATTGAGTTCGAAAGGAATGATTTTTTCCCATCCATTTTTTCCGATCGTTACGGGTACACCCAGACAAATATCTTTCTGACCATATTCACCATCCAGAGAAACGCAGCAGGTAAATAGTTTCTTTTCATCTCTTATAATGGATTCCACCAGGGCTGCGCCTGCCGCACCAGGTGCGTACCAGGCCGATGTGCCAATAAGTTTGGTGAGGGTGGCGCCGCCAACCATCGTATCGGCGACGATTTGTTTTTGTTTTTCTTCGGAAAGAAGTTTGGTAACAGGGATGCTGTTCCATGTAGCAAAGCGGATCAGGGGAATCATGGTAGTATCGCCATGACCGCCAATTACAAGGGCGTTCAGATCCGCAGGACTGCATCCCAGATGCTGGCTTAGCTGATATTTGAATCTTGCACTATCCAGTGTGCCTCCCATTCCAATGATCCTTTCTTTGGGTAAGCCCGTTTCTTTTAAAGTAAGATAGGTCATCGTATCCATCGGATTACTGATGATGATCAGAATAGCGTCAGGCGAATATTTCAGAATATTATCTGTTACATTTTTCACGATACCAGCATTCGTACCAATAAGTTCTTCCCTTGTCATGCCGGGTTTACGTGGTAGCCCTGAAGTAATGACAACAACCCTGCTGCCGGATGTTTTAGAATAATCATTTGTACTTCCGCTTACCCTTGTGTCAAAACCCAACAGGGTTGCGGACTGCATAATGTCCTGGGCCTTTCCTTCTGAAAGTCCTTCTTTGATATCGAGTAATACAAGCTCTTCCGCAAGTTCTTTACGGGCAATATTATCTGCACAGGTTGCACCCACAGCACCTGCACCTACAACAGTAACTTTCATCGGAAATGATTTAAAATGTTTGATGATAATTTAAAGCGTGGCAAAGTTAGGGTGCAACATTTAATTATGGGTTATGAACTTTGAACTATGAACTTTGAACTATGGGATATGAGATATGAACTATGGGTTATGAGATATGGGTTATGGTTTATGGGTTATGAGATTTGATTATTTCAAATTAATTTTTCATAAACCATATCTCAAATCTCATAACCCATAGTTCATATCTCATAACCCATAGTTCATAGTTCATAACCCTATTTCGTTTTCTCCTCGAACCCGTTCAGAATCGTGTCCACTTTCTGATTTCCTTCAAAGCTGGTGATATACTGGCCTTTTTTATCATAGAGAGCCAGATAAGGAAGACTTTTCATTCTGTAAAAAGGAGGCAGCATATATTTTTCGTCTCTTCCCATCAGAATATTTGAATGATCTCCTATTCTGTAATATGAGTAGAATGTTTTCATTTCATCGAAAGGCTGGAAAGTAGCCATGACAATTTCTATGTCTTTGAATTTGCTGAAGTCTGCCAGTATATCCGAAGTCTGGTGTTTACAGTGTTCACATTCAGGGCTAAAAAACATGAGAAGGATTTTATGATTTTTTTTTATATCATCCTTCGTAACAAAATGTACGCTGTCAACCTGCAATAAACGGATGGGCGGAAACCCGGGATTTTTCAGGTAAGGCGCCTCCGGAAGAGCGGGAGACGTTTGTGCCTGAACGGAACAAAAGGAAAAAAAACCCAAAGCTGCTATCAACACACCCTTCATAATGGATATTTTCATAAAAATAAAGGAAAATACGCGACGCTCATAATTTCAAAATGGGCTACTTTGCTCAGAAGTTTAAAAACCATTAGTTTTGTCGCCCTTTAGGGCAATCAATTAATTATCATTCATGGCAAATACAGCAGACATCAGCCGGGGACTTATTATTAAACTGGATGGCAGTCTATATTCGGTTGTGGACTTTGGAGAAAATAAAACTGCAAGGGCCGCTGCAAAAGTATGGGCTAAATTAAAAGGGGTGGATAATAACCGGAGCATTGAAAAAACCTGGAATAGTGGCGACAACATTTTTCCTGTTCGTGTAGAAAGAAAAGGTTATCAATTTATTTACAAAGATGATTCAGGTTATAATTTCATGGATACAGAAACCTTTGAACAGATTGCGCTGCAGGAAAACCTGGTGGATGCACCACAATTCCTCAAGGATGGTCAGGAGGTCACAGTATTAATGAATACAGAAACAGATACTCCTATGGGCGTGGAACTTCCTGATAAGATTGTTTTGAAAGTTACTTATTCCGAACCTGGCATGAAAGGAGATACAGCTACACGTACACTTAAACCTGCCAAAGTAGAAACAGGAGCAACAGTAAACGTACCGCTTTTTGTAAATGAGGGGGAATTGATCCGCATTAATACAAAAACAGGTGAATATGTGGAAAGGGTGAAAGAATAACACTTATCTTAGTCTTCCTTTTTAAAAAGTAAAACGCCATAACTGATGGATTTTAAACAGATTCAGGAGTTGATCAAACTGATCAACAAATCAAATATCGGTGAAGTAACGATTGAAGAAAAAGGATTTAAAATAACAGTAAAACAAAAAGAGGAACATATCCAGCAGGTAATTGCTGCGCCATTTCAATCGAATCAATCTGTTCCCATATATTCAGCACCTGTTTCAGCACCGGCAGGCGGAAGTTCACCGGCAGCAAATGGAAAATCAAAACAGGCTGAACCGGCTCCTGACAACCTCATAACGATCAAAAGTCCGATGATCGGCACTTTTTACCGCAGTTCTGCACCGGATAAACCTTCTTTTGTAAATGTTGGTGATGAAACCGAACCGGGGAAAGTGGTTTGCATTATTGAAGCCATGAAATTATTTAATGAGATCGAGAGCGAAGTAAAAGGGAAAATTGTCAAAGTGCTTGTTGAAGATGCATCACCGGTTGAATTCGATCAACCCCTCTTCCTCGTAGATCCAAGTTAATTTTAAAATTTGTCCCGCATATTGCGGGATGAAGATTTGTAACATGGGATCATTTCTTCATTTATAATCCCAGATTTCTACCCCGCATTATGCGGGACAAATTCTAAAAAGCTCAATGTTCAAGAAAATATTAATTGCTAACCGGGGAGAGATTGCATTACGTGTCATCCGCACCTGTCGTGAGATGGGTATAAAGACAGTAGCCGTTTATTCCACAGCTGATAAAGATAGCTTACACGTAAAATTTGCGGATGAGGCGGTTTGTATAGGCAAACCTGCAAGTGCGGATTCTTACCTGAATATTCCGCATATCATGGCT
>DATHNR010000600.1:0-10302 GCA_035485835.1 Puia sp. | reverse complement strand
AAAGAGTACATCAAACATAAACAACCCGATTAGCATGTCAAAAAACCTCGACAAATATATATACGGCCAGATGGATAAAAAGGCCGGACTGGAACATACTTTTCACCGGACCAAAATTGTTGCTACTGTAGGTCCGGCCTGCGATACGTATGATAAATTGTTGTCGCTTGTGAAGGCAGGTGTAAATGTTTTCCGATTGAACTTTTCACATGGCAGTCATGAGGACAAAACAAAAATCATCGAGCATATCCGGAAAATAAATTCATCAGAACCTTTTAATATTGCCATACTGGGAGATTTACAGGGGCCAAAGCTCCGGGTTGGTGAAATAGAAGGGGGAAGCATGCTGGTAGAAGAAGGTGATATATTGACGTTTACCAATACCAAGCTTGTCGGAACTAAGGAAAGAATCTATGTTTCCTATCCCAACCTTCATGAAGATGTGAAAGTTGGCAATATCATCATGATAGATGATGGCAAACTGGAAGTAACGGTTATTAGTATTGAAAAGAACCACGACGTAAAAGTTCAGGTAAAATTGGGTGGTGTGCTTTCTTCCAAGAAAGGTGTAAACCTTCCTGATACAAAGATTTCACTGCCAGCTATAACCGAAAAAGACGAAATAGACCTTGCATTCATAATAGAACAACAGCTCGACTGGGTGGCTCTTTCATTTGTACGTCGCGTAAATGATATTGTAGGACTTCGTGACAGACTTAATCTGAAAAAGAGTAAAACTAAAATTATTGCCAAGATTGAAATGCCTGAGGCTTTGACCAACCTGCGCGAAATCATTTTAGAATCAGATGGCATTATGGTGGCCAGGGGAGACCTGGGAGTCGAGCTGCCTGTTGAACAGGTTCCTCTTATTCAAAAACAGATTATACGTAAATCAATTCATCGGGCAAAACCGGTAATAGTTGCCACACAGATGATGGAAAGCATGATCGACCGGACCAAACCCAACCGAAGCGAAATTACTGATGTGGCAAACGCCGTCCTGGAAGGAGCTGATGCGGTTATGTTAAGCGCAGAAACTGCAACCGGCAATTATCCCACCCTGGTAGTGGAAACCATGCGTAAAATCATAATGGAGGTTGAAAAAACTGATTATCACTACAATCGAGAAGATGAGCTGGAACCCCAACCCCACTCTCCTTCTTTTCTCAGTGATGCTATTTGTTACAATGCCTGTAAGCTGGCGAAAGACACGCAGGCAGATGCACTTATTGGAATGACACAAAGCGGATACACAGCCTTCATATTATCGAGCTATCGCCCAAAATCCCCTTTATACATTTTTTCCAAAGAAAAAACCCTGATTAACCAGCTAAGTCTAAGCTGGGGAGTGCGGGCATTTCATTATGCTGAAGAAGAAAGCATGGATGAAATTGTTGCCGACCTGACTGAAATTCTGAAACAAAGAGGGTTCATCAAAAAAGGAGACGTGATAATCAATACCGGAAGTATACCGGTGGCTGAACATTTGCCTACAAACCTGCTTAAGATATCGAAGGTAAACTAAGAAAGTATGGGAGTATGGGAGTATGGGAGTGAGATTCGAAAATAGTTTTGAAAAACTTTCACCTTTAAATTTCATTCCCATATTCCCATACTACCATACTCCCATACTCCCATGCTTTATTTGAGTCTTCGTACCATCTCCTCTATCTCTCGCCGGTCGGCCATAATGACCGACTGATCTTCAACCATAAAAGGCGGAACAAAATCCATGGATGATTTTGTTAATTTACTGGCCGAACTATGAAAATGAGTAGCCCCGGTTTCCTTTTTTAGATCGGCAATATTCTCTGCGCGAATACCCGATCCAGGCATAATCTGAATGCGGTCGGCCGCCTGTTTGATAAGATCTTTTATTAAAGGAGCACCCATGATTGCTTTTGGTTGTTGTCCGGAAGTGAGAATTCTTTCGCATCCTATTTCAATGATGTCTTCCAATGCTTCAAATGGATTAACCGACCAATCAAAAGCCCTGTGAAAACAAACACCCATTGGATAGGCTTTTTCAATGAGTTTCGAAGAATGGATTTTATCGATCCGGCCATCCTGTAACAACATCCCAAAAACAACGCCATCACAGCCGGCAGATTTGCATGCAGTCACTTCATGTAGCATCACTTCAAATTCTTCTTCAGAAAACAAAAAATCCCCGCCCCGGATCCGAATAATGGGGTACAATTCGATTCCAATTCTTTTGCGTGCTGATTTAATAAGCCCAATGCCTGGAGTTGTTCCACCTGAAGACGGATCAGCACATAGCTCCACCCTGTCAGCACCGGCTTCAGCAGCGATCAGCACGGAATTAAGGTTATAACAACATATTTCAAGTATGTTTTTTTCCATCAGCTAAACCAGCTTTCCGACTCATAAATTTTTTCTTCGTGTGTTGAACGAACGGCATAAGTAAAACCTTTCTGAATACAGAATGCACCAAAACTTCCGTCTTTTTTTAAAGCAAGAAAGCCAACCTGAAGATTTTTTGCCTTTTCTGGATCCCTAGTCACAATTCTTTCTACCGCTTTACGGCATGCATCCCGTGGAGAGAGACCCAGACGCATATTTTCAACAACCAGGTGAGATCCAACAATCCGGATCACTTCTTCCCCGACTCCGGTTGAAGTGGCGGAACCGATTTCATTGTCCACAAAAAGTCCGGCTCCAATAATGGGTGAATCTCCAACCCTGCCGTGCATTTTAAAAGCCATACCACTAGTCGTGCAGGCTCCGCTGAGATTTCCGCTATTATCCAAAGCCAGCATTCCAATCGTATCGTGGTTAAAAGGGCCACCAGGACTTAATGGTTTATCGTTATATTTTTTATTCTCAATATTAATTACAGGTTCATATTTTGAATTGCGTAACCAATCCTTCCACATTTTTTCACTTTCTACCGTTAATAAATTTTCCTTTTTGAATCCGTTAGCCAGAGCAAATTGAAGGGCACCATCACCTGCCAGTACGATATGCGGTGTTTTTTCCATGACAAGTCTTGCGACGGAAATCGGATGAACTATATATTCAAGACACATTACAGATCCGCAGTTACTGTTTTCATCCATTATACATGCATCCAGGGTTACATGTCCATCACGGTCGGGAAGTCCCCCGTATCCAACTGAATGGTTATTAGGATCTGCTTCGGGTATTTTTACTCCTTCCTCAACTGCATCCAATGCCCTGCCCTGTTTACTCAGCACTTCCCAGGCGGCTGCATTGGCAGCTTTACCGAAATCCCATGTTGAAATCACGATTGGCTTATCTACGATTAAAGGGATTTTTATTCCTTCATTTTTAGTTTTCAAAAACAGGCCCGTGGATGCGAGTAAGGAAGAACCCAGGAATTTTCTTCTGTTAAACATTTCTATTTCTGATTATTATACAATTTAGGGTAATTGTTTCAAGAGGTCTCAATTTCATATTGAGAAATATTTGAAATTATGGAAACGAAGCCAGTGAAAATGAAATATAAAATTCAATTTTAAATTTCATTCTTACATTTATCAGATCTCAATACAATTCCACTCTGGCACATTATGAAAAGTATAAAACTTCATTTTATTTTCCTTTTGCTGATTGCCAACCACACTGGCTTTACGCAAAATATAAATAAGGATAGTGCATGGTTCCGGAATAACTATTATAAGATCGAGAAAGCAATCCCGATGCGTGATGGGATAAAACTTTTTACTTCCATATATGTACCCAGAGATAGTTCGGAAAAGCATCCGATACTCATGCAAAGAACTCCTTACAGTTGTACTCCATATGGCATTCAGGAATTCCTTTCACTGGCGGGGAATTATATCATGAATTACTTAAAGGAGGGATATATACTGGTCTTTCAGGATGTCAGGGGCAGATGGATGAGTGAAGGAAAATTTGTAGATGTACGTCCTTTCATCAAAAACAAAAAGGCAGCAGATATAGATGAATCTACTGACGCATATGATGCGATTGACTGGCTTGTTAAAAACATTCCTGCAAATAATGGTAAAGTAGGGGTGCTTGGCACTTCCTATCCGGGATTTTACGCAGCTATGGCAGCGGCTTCTGGGCATCCGGCACTGAAAGCCGTGAGCCCGCAGGCACCAGTGACAGACTGGTTCATAGGAGATGATTTTCATCATAATGGCGCATTTTTCTATATGGACGCGTTTGATTTTTATGTGGCCGGTGGTTTTGGACGACCACATCCCCGGCCATTAAAAATTGAAACACCGATGCCTGACCCCTATGAAAGCAAAGACAATTATAAGTTTTATCTCAACCAGGGCGCAGATAAGAACTTATTAAAATTCACGGGTGACAGTATTGCTTTTTTTAAGGAGATCTATCAGCACCCTGATTATGATACCTGGTGGCAAGCAAGAAATGCGCGAAATGCACAATATGAAATCAAACCTGCTATTTTAATTGTTGGTGGTCTTTTCGATGCAGAAGACTGTTTCGGAGCATGGAATCTTTATAAAGCTGTCAGAAAACAAAGTCCTGAAACCAATGCAAAACTTGTTATGGGTCCCTGGTATCATGGTCAATGGGGAAGTAATGACGGTACACACATGGGAAATATAAATTTTGGGTCAAACACTTCACTTACTTATCAGAATGAAATTGAAATTCCATTCTTCAATTATTATCTCAAAGGTGAAAAGAATCCATCTATTGCCAGAGCAACCATATTTTTTACGGGTGAAAATACTTGGCGGCACTTTGAATCCTGGCCAACTGACCAGGCAAAGGAAGAAAAAATATACCTGCGGGAGAATAACGGACTGTCTTTTACACCGCCTGAAAAAGGAATGGCATATGATGAATATATCAGCGATCCCGCGCATCCTGTTCCGTATACAGAAGATGTTCACTTCAACAGGACCCGGGAATATATGACGGATGACCAGCGGTTTGCAAGTCGCAGACCAGATGTACTAACCTATCAGACTGCGGTATTAAAGGAAGATTTTACTATTGGAGGGCCGGTAGTTGCTGATCTCATCTCCAGTATAAGTACGACAGATGCTGATTTTGTTGTGAAAATTATTGATGTTTTTCCCGATACACTTTCATATAACCGTATTAATATTTATGCAGTTGATGAAGGTGAAAAACCCTATCCAATGGGAGGATATCAAATGTTGGTAAGAGGGGAAATATTCCGTGGTAAATACAGAAAAAGTTTTGAAAAACCCGAACCTTTCCAACCGGGAAAAACAGAAAGAATCCGGTTTAGTTTAACGGATGTAGCTCATACTTTTAAAAAAGGTCACCGGTTCATGATCCAGATTCAAAGCAGCTGGTTTCCGTTGTCAGACAGGAACCCCCAGAAATTTACAGATATTTATACATGTAATGATTCCGATTTTCAGAAGTCATCCGTTCGTATTTATCGTGACAGTCAAAATGCCTCTGCCGTTATTCTGCCTGTCATTTCCGGCAGACCTGAGTAATCTTACTGCCGATTCCACATAAATTTCAGAATGCGGAACGGTATATTTAATTTAGCGCATAATTAACCCTTCATTCAGACGTATTAGCCAGAGGCATGGAATCTTCTAGTAAACAATCGCATTCACTGGAATTATGGCTCCAGGAAGTTCAGTCTTATATTTATAAGGTGACCAGTGAACCTATGAAGCGTGCCAATTTTCAATTCTTAAGATCAAATTTTTCTTATAAAAGAAAAAACAAAAACAGCCAGGACGAACTATCCATAATTTTCCTCAGCCAGTTCCCTGTGAATTATAGGATTGGATTTCAACTGGAAATCTGGCATCCGCAGATAAAACAGGTGAAAGAAACTTTCATGGGTGATATCCTGAATAAGCAATCTTACCTGTGCAGTATTATATTATTCATGAAAGATTTTCCTTCCAATGATCCAGAGCAAAAAATAGTCAAGGATTATCCGGTTTATAATTCCAGGGATTTGTTTTTGGTGGGCGACTGGATGGCCCAGACATTACAATACGAACTGGTTCCATTATGCAATCAGTTTAGTACGATCCCCCATATGGATAGTTTCTTTGAAGCAAAACCTGACTGGTCTCTCAATACCCACAGTGGTGGAAACCTTTGTACTGATCTGATTGTTGCCAGGCTCAACAGGAAAAGGAATATCCATCTTCGTTATCAGCAACTAATGGACGGACTTCAGCTAAAAATTGAAAACAGGCAAATGAGTCCCGAAAGCCGTCAATTGCTTTCACTCTGCTATGATGCGTTAAAATAGTCGATGGCTGTTGACAGTATTTTAAATGTATTTCATTCCCATACTCCCATACTCCCATACTCCCATACTTGTTTTCAGAGTTAGGCCTAAAGACTTATTTTCGCTGATAATTTGAAATAAACAGACTGCATTATGAAAATGGTAGACGCTTTCGAAAAGATCCCTTTGGAAATTTTCCCCGACGCGAAATCCGGCTCCGTGTTTGTTGCAAAGAGAATTGCTGCCCTTATACAAGAAAAGCAAAAGAAAAAGGAACGTTGTGTGCTTGGTTTTTCAACCGGGAAATCCCCTTTGAAATTATATGCAGAACTGATCAGAATGCACCGGGAAGAAGGACTAAGTTTCAGGAATGTAGTTGCTTTTAACCTGGACGAATATTATCCAATCCAGAGGAATGCACCGCAGAGTTACTATCGCTTTATGAAAGAAAATCTTTTCAATCATATTGATATTGATCCGAAGAATTGTCATATTCCGAACGGGGAACTTCCCCGGGATGCTATGAAATCATTTTGTAATGAATATGAACAGGCTATTACAGATGCCGGTGGAATTGATTTACAGATTCTTGGTATCGGATCAAACGGACATATTGGGTTTAATGAACCGGGTTCAAGCCGTTATTCGAAAACACGTGTAACACCACTTGAAAATTCTACCAGGTTGTCCAATGCAGGAGATTTTGAGAGTGTAACGCAGGTTCCCCGTTTATCAGTAACCATGGGGATCAGTACGATTCTCAAAAGCAGAATGATTATTTTGATGGCCTGGGGAAGCAACAAATCACAGGCAGTTCAGAAATCGTTGGAAGGTCCAGCCACAGAAGAAGTACCAGCTTCCCTTCTTCAGCAGCATGAAGACACTTTGTTTGTTACTGATGAGGCAGCTGCTTCAGAACTCACACGTTTCAAGGCACCCTGGCTTACCGGCGATTGTGACTGGAGCGGCGATATCCTGCGCAAAGCGGTAGTGAATACGGCTCTCAAACTCGGCAAGCCCATACTAAGCCTTACTGATAAAGATTATAACGATCATGGATTGAGCGATTTGCTTGCAGTGAAAGGAGATGCATATGAAATCAATATGGAAGTATTTTATATGTTGCGCGATAGCATCACCGGATGGCCGGGTGGGAAAAACCAACCGCTTCCCAATGCTCCTGAAAGGATGACGCCTTATCCGAAAAGATGTCTTATTTTCTCTCCTCATCCCGATGATGATATTATTTCCATGGGGGGAACTTTTATGCGCCTTCACGATCAGGGACATGAAGTACATGTCGGGTATCAGACTTCAGGTAATATTGCCGTGACAGATGAATTTGTTACCCGGTTTATTGATTTCGCTGTAGGGTTTGAATCACTTTTCGGTATCGATACAAAACGTTCTGAGGAAATTCTTTCAGATGCGAAATATTTTCTGAAAGAGAAAAAAAATTCAGGTATTGATTCTCCGGAAATAAGAAATGTAAAGGGTTTGATCCGTCGTAGTGAAGCAAGTGCCACCTGTCGTTATGTTGGCATCCCTGATTCAGGAATACATTTTCTGAATCTGCCATTTTATGAAACGGGAACAATAGATAAAAACCCGATGAGTGAGGAAGATGTCCAGATTACAATTGAATTACTAAAAAAAATAAAACCCCACCAGGTCTATTGTGCCGGCGATCTGGCCGATCCGCATGGAACTCATAAAGTATGTCTTGAAATAGTTTTTGAATCAATGAGACGCCTCAAGGATGCCGGGGAACCCTGGATAAAAGACTGTTGGATCTGGTTGTATAAAGGTGCATGGCAGGAATGGGACGTGAGCGAAATTGAAATGGCCATACCAATGAGCCCGGATCAGGTGTTGAAAAAACGATTCGGAATTTTCATTCATCAATCACAAAAAGATATGGTTCCTTTTCAGGGATCAGACAGCCGTGAATTTTGGCAAAGAGCGGAGGACAGGAATGCAAATACAGCCAATCTTTATGCCCAGCTTGGTCTTACCAAATACGCAGCAATGGAAGCTTTCAAACGCTGGCATTATTAAAACTCAAAGCTGAAAGCTCCATGTTCATAAGTTTTAAATTGATTCATGTCAATTTCTTTGAAAATTTTTTTACTTGAGTGCAGAAAACCAAAGATCCAACAATTCATCAAACAGTAATAAGCGAAAAGTATCGGGGTTTAGGCATTGGGCTTTAGGCCCAAACTGGTCGGCTGCCTGGAAACTGGCCCCCTTCAGATGGAGATTCTGGACAGGAATGGTGCTTTTTACAGGAATATTGGTTGCGCTTCCTTTCTTCTTTAATGCCATTCAGGAAAGGAATGGAATCAGTTTTAACGATTTGATATTAGAGCGGATTCCAGCACGGAACGTATCTGTTGCTGTCTTTTTTTTAATATGGTCCAGTTGTCTGATATTGATTTTACGGATTTACAGGGACCCGATGATGTTGCTTACCATGCTTTGGGCATATAATGGCGTGACCCTGGTCAGAATGGCCTGTATAACCCTGATTTCATTGAATCCTCCAGCGGGATTGATTCCACTTGCAGATCCTATCACCAATCAATTTTATGGCCAGCGGTATATTACCCACGATCTTTTCTTTTCCGGACATACAACGACCGTTTTCCTGATTTTTCTTTGTCTGAAGAAGAAAACTGACCGGATCTATACTTTGATTGCTTCTGTTGCACTGGGCATATTACTATTGGTGCAGCATGTTCATTATACAATCGATGTATTGGCGGCTCCGGTTTTCACATATGCGTTGTATCGTTTTGCATTAATTATAACAAAAATCAAAAATCTACCTGTTTTTCCCGAATCTGGATAAGGTTAAAGATGCTTAAAACGGATACCAAGGGCCGTAATTAAACGTTTAAGTTGTCCGGGGGAGTTACTCCGGGGCAATAAGAATTTAAGACAAGGCTGGTTAATAGCACTTTATTCATTAATTTTGCCAATAATAAAAAAATCATAATTATTTTTAAGTTAATTTCATCCTCTTCAAAATTGGGTTATAAGCAGTTGATTTCAACTGCTAAAGACTTAAATGCTACCATGATATGAAAAAATTACTATGCCCTGAATTCTTTCTAGGTGATAAGGTAACCCCGGAGCAATCAGACTTTTTCCATAAAAATGGGGTGATCGTATTTCGCAATGTCCTAAAGCCGGAAACCGTTGCATTTTTTATCCAGGAAATTAGCCGGATTGAAAAGCAATTAATTGAAGAAGGGAAGGATAAAATCAATGGAGTTCCTCTCAAATTTGGAAAGGATCATAATGGTCAAACCATTATTCAGCGTCTTTGTTTTTTATCCCTTTTCAGCCCTACATTTCATGAATTTCTGAATGATCCACGGCTGGTAGCATTACTTGAATTATTGCATCCTTATGAAGGCAGGATTGCTGAAAATGAAAAAGACGGGCTCATCCTGAATCATTATGTTCGTACACCTGAAAGTAAGTTTTCCCAAATGGGATGGCATACAGACAGCCCCAGAGATTTATTTCTTGGCCAGAAGATCATGCCGATGCTGAACGTAGGTATTCACCTGGATCCCTGTCCTTTTGAAAATGGCGGCCTGCGTGTACTTCCGGGTACACATAAACAGGGAGTATTACGTTTACTTTTCAAGAAAAAATATTTCATAGATAACAATCCTGATGCCCGTGAAATCGGATTTGATATTAACGCGGGTGATCTTACCGTTCATGACGGCCGGATCTGGCACCGTGCACAACAATCCCCTCATTTGGGAGAAGCCAGTCGCAGACGTGTGATGTACGTGCCTATTATTACAGGTAAATACATGCCAAAAGACGAAAACAGTAAAACACCTTTTTACCATCGTTTCGCTTCCAAAGTTCAGAACTAAGGATTCCGCGAACTAAAATTAAATACAGATGCCTTTTGCACTCATTACAGGAGGAAGCAAAGGAATTGGTAGAGCTATTGCAGAAACGCTTGCGCATCGCGGATATGACCTCTTGCTGATCGCCCGGTCTGCTGATTTACTTGAACAGGTATCAACGGAAATTCATTCAGTCACAAA
>DATHNR010000599.1:0-3326 GCA_035485835.1 Puia sp. | reverse complement strand
GATTTTAATTTAGTAAGTTCACGATAAGCTAAAATATCATCTACGATTTTACTTTGATGGGCAAGTTTCAAGAGCACGTCTTCACCCGTTGCATACTGGCCTGTTTTTGTTTTTTTAGCCTTGGGATCGAGTTTCAGTTTTTCAAATAACACTTCGCCCAATTGTTTGGGAGAAGATAAGTTAAAACGGACTCCTGCTTCACGATATACGTTGGACTCAGCAACGGCGGCTTCCTTTTCGAGTTCCCTGGAATATTCATTCAGAAAATCCATATCAACCCGAATTCCTTCAAATTCCATATCCGCAAGTACTTTCACCAGAGGGTTATCTACTTTTTCAAAAACATTTCGTACTGATTTTTTATCCAGCAGAGGCTGAAATGTATTTCTTAACTGCAAAGTTATATCTGCATCTTCTGCTGCATATTCAGTGATTTTTTCAATCGCCACATCTCTCATATTACCCTGGCCTTTTCCTTTTTTGCCAATCAGATCTTCAATAGGAACCGGATCATATCCGAGATATTGCGCACTCAACAGATCCATGCTTCTTTTCCCATCCGGATCGATTACATAATGTGCCAGCATCGTATCAAAAATATTTCCTTTGATTTCAATGCCATACCATTTCAATACCAGCAAATCATATTTAATATTCTGCCCGATCCAGACACGATCAGGGTTTTCGAAAAGGGGCAAAAATTCAGTAAGGATTTCGAGAACAGCAGCCCTTTCTGCCGGTACAGGTACATAATATGCTTCGCCGGGTTTCCATGAAAAGCTGAGCCCCACCAGGTCAGCATTATTTGCATCAATGCCCGTTGTTTCCGAATCAAAGGAAACTTCATTCTCTCCAAGCAACTGCGTAATCAGCGACATTCTTTTTTCCACTGTATCAGCGCATATATAATTATGTTTTGTATTCGTAATATTTTTTTCTGCCAGTACAGGTGCCTTGTCAGACTCTTCTGCTTCTTCAACAACAGGAGACCCGACTGCATTTCCGAACAGGTCCTGTTGCACACCCTCAGGCACGGGTTTCAACCCATTCGCACCTGGCAATTCTTCTCCCAGAATTCTTTTTGCAACCGATCTGAATTCAAGGTCTGAAAAGATTTCTCGCAGTGCATCTCTATTCCAGTCTTTCAGCTTAAAGTCTTCTTCATGAAACTGTACAGGTACATCTGTGATAATGGTGGCCAGTTTTTTACTCATGATAGCCAGATCTTTTCCGGCTTTTACTTTTTCTCCTAATGCGCCCTTAATATTTTCCGCATTCTCCAGAACATTCTCCAGTGTTCCATATTCAGCCAATAACTTCGCAGCCGTTTTTTCACCAATGCCCGGAATTCCCGGAATATTATCCACGGCGTCACCCATGAGTCCGAGAATATCTATCACCTGAGTTATCTTTTTAATATTCCATTTTCCCAATACTTCATCAGGTCCCATAATCTCGACCGTTCCTCCCTGGTAGCCGGGTTTGTAAATTTTTACCTTTTCGCTCACGAGTTGACCATAGTCTTTATCCGGGGTTACCATAAAGACTTCGTAACCCGCCTTGGCGGCCTGTTTGCTTAGAGTGCCAATTACATCGTCCGCTTCATAGCCATCAAGCTCCATGATGGGAATATTGAATCCCTTCACTATTTTTTTTATATCCGGAATAGCAATGACGAGATCTTCGGGCGCTTCCTGGCGATTGGCTTTGTAATCTGTAAAATCAATATGCCGGTCGGTGGGTGCTTCCGTATCAAAACATACAGCCATATGGGAAGGTTTCTGATTATTGATCAGTTCAACCAGTGTATTGGTAAACCCGAATTGTGCGTTTGTATTTTTCCCCCTGGAAGTGATTCTTGGAGAGCGTATCAATGCATAGTAAGCCCGGAAGATCAAAGCCATCGCATCAAGCAGAAACAATTTCTTGTCCATAATTCTTCTTAGTTTTTCAATTCTGTTAGTTTCTTCTGAAGGGAAAACATATTATCCCGAAGGCGTGCTGCTTCCATAAAATCCAGATCCCGCGCGGCTTTCTCCATTTCCTTTTTAATTTTCGAGATGGCTTTTTCCATTTGCGGAATGGTTTTGTATTCTGCTTCCTCTTCTGCAGCAACTGATATCAGATCCTGATCGCCGCCAATTGCATAAGGATTTCTTTCATCGAAACCTTTGATATCAAGAACAGAAGTAGAAGCAAACACATCCTGCCTGGATTTCAAAATAGTTCTGGGTGTGATGCCATGTGCTTCATTAAATTTCACTTGCTTTTCCCGTCTCCGACTTGTTTCATCAATGGTGCGCTGCATGCTATCGGTCATCTTATCAGCATAAAAAATTACGAGGCCTTCTACATTTCGGGCTGCCCTGCCGGCGGTCTGTGTTAGCGATCGTTCATTTCTTAAAAACCCTTCTTTATCCGCGTCGAGTATTGCAACCAGTGAAACTTCAGGTAAATCCAATCCTTCTCTCAGAAGATTCACGCCCACAAGAACATCAATTTCGCCAAGCCGTAGTTGTCGGAGGATTTCAACACGCTCAAGCGTATCCACTTCGCTGTGAATATACTTGGATTTAATATTGAGACGATGCAGATATTTATCCATTTCTTCCGCCATCCGTTTAGTCAAGGTTGTTACCAGCACACGCCCGCCTCTGCTGATGCGTTTATCAATTTCATCGAGTAAATCGTCGATCTGATTTACGCTTGGCCGAATTTCAATGGGTGGATCCAAAAGTCCTGTTGGCCTTACAACCTGTTCCACCACTATTCCGCCGCATTTTTCGAGTTCATAGTCGCCCGGTGTTGCAGATACATAAATGGTCTGATCCGTCATGGATTCGAATTCGTGGAAATTGAGCGGACGATTATCCAAAGCAGAGGGTAAGCGAAATCCATAATCGACAAGAATAAGTTTTCTGCTCCTGTCACCACCATACATACCACTTACCTGCGGTATCGTCTGGTGACTTTCATCAATGATGCATAAAAAATCTTTCGGAAAATAATCGAGAAGGCAAAATGGTCTTGTACCCGGTTTTCTTCTGTCGAAGAATCGTGAGTAATTTTCAACACCATTGCAATAACCGAGTTCACGGATCATTTCAACGTCAAAGTTGACACGCTCACTGAGTCGCTGGGCTTCAATAAATTTCCCCGTGCTTTTAAAATAATTTACCTGCGCAGCCATTTCATCCTGTATCTCTGCAAGGATCTGTACGATCATATCTTTTGGAGCCAGGTAAAGATTAGATGGGAAAATGGCGGCGTTATCCATTGGCATGATGCGCTTGCCGCTGGCTAGTTCAAAACTTTCTATCTCTTCG
>DATHNR010000598.1:0-2539 GCA_035485835.1 Puia sp. | reverse complement strand
TTATTTATCTGAATCACTTACAAAGATTGCATTCAAAAAACCAGACAAAATCAAACTGGAAGTGATTTCCGGAAGAGAAAGTGGCTCCAATGGGTACGGATTTAACTTCCCTACTTTTATTAACTTCTACAGCAATAATGTAAACATATTTATTACACAGCTCAGCCCCCGGGGATATGTATCTCCAATTGCGGACGGTGCTCTCAATTATTACAAATATAAATTTCTCGGTTCGTTTATTGAAGATGGAAAAGAAATCAATCAGATACGTGTAATTCCAAAAAGAAGATTCGAACCCCTTTTTTCCGGCACCATCAATATCACAGACGGGGACTGGAGAATTCATAGCCTTGATTTAATGCTGACAAAAGAATATCAGCTTGAAATTGTTGACACCCTGACAATTAAACAGATTCATGTACCGATAACCCCTCAGGTATGGCGAACACAAAATCAGGTTGTAAATTTTTCATTCAAGAAATTTGGTATTGACGTTTCCGGTAATTTCCTGAATGTATACAGCAATTATGAACTGACACCACAATTCAAAAAAAAATATTTCAACAATGTGGTTGTTAAATATGATACCGGAGTAAATAAAAAAAGTTTTACTTACTGGGATTCCCTAAGGCCCGTTCCGCTGGCTCCGGAAGAACTGGAGGATTTCAGGGTCAAGGACAGTATTTTTAAAAGTCGCAATGATTCAGCAAGTCTCCAGAGAACAGCCGATTCTCTTCGAAAAAAACAAGGTCGCATAACGGTCCTGAATATATTCTTTAACGGTATAAAAAGGTCAGATTACGATCCCAATCATCCTTTTAGTATTAATGTACAGGGCATTTTGCCTCTTATAGAATATAATACGGTCGAGGGGTTTGTTTTAAATGGTGAAGCGAGTTTTTTAAAAGAATATAAAAAGACCGGTAACAGCATTGAGTTCATACCACATGTAAGATATGGGTTCAGCAATGGCCGACTGAATGCCTGGGGAACCCTGCGACTGTCCAGGAGAAAATTCGCTACAGATTTAGACGGAGAAGCTTTGAGCCGATCTACCTGGACATTCAGTGGTGGTACGAGGGTAAGCCAGTTTAATCCGGATAACCCAATCGGTCCGGTGCTGAATGAATTCTATACACTTTTCTTCCGTGACAATTATATGAAAATCTATGAAAATTATTTTGGGAACCTCCAGTATCGAAAACGTTTTGATAATGGTTTCCGCATAACCGGTACGGTTTTATATGAAGACCGTTTGCCACTTAATAATACTACGAATTATTCTTTT
Organism: Puia sp.; assembly: GCA_035485835.1. Taxonomy (GTDB): domain Bacteria; phylum Bacteroidota; class Bacteroidia; order Chitinophagales; family Chitinophagaceae; genus Puia. The sequence continues at coordinate 1,251 of DATHNR010000598.1, read as the reverse complement.
TTTGGAAATAAGGACAAGGCCTTTACGCCGAATTATCCTTACGAACTGATCAATGAAAACTTTTCTCCCAACCAGGCCCTGATAGCTGGTATTGACCTGCAATTCAAACCGGGTCAGCGTTTTATTGAATTTCCAGATAATAAATTCTCCATCGGGTCAAAATATCCAACGTTGGCAGTTTCTTTCCAGATGGGAATCCCAAGCCTGTTGGGATCAGATGTGAATTATGAAAAATGGCAATTTTCATTGTGGGATAATATCAATTTCAAACTGAAAGGGGTATTTAAATACCGATTTGGAATCGGAGGATTTTTGAATACCAAATCAGTATATGTAATGGATTACCAGCAATTCAACGGGAATCAGACATTTTATGCAAGTCCCTATTTGAACAGTTTTCAGCTGGCTCCTTATTATCAAAATGCCACTACAGCAGCTTTGTATGGTGTAGGTCATATTGAACATCATTTCAACGGTATGCTTACCAATAAAATTCCGCTGCTCAGAAATCTGCAATGGAACCTGGTAGTGGGTTCTAATGCTTTCTATGTCAATCAGGAAAATAATTATGTGGAAATTTTCGCAGGCCTGGAAAACATATTTAAATTATTCAGGGTTGATGTTGTCGGATCTTATCTGAACGGCAGGACGGGGCAGGTGGGAGTCCGCTTAGGATTTGACGGTCTATTCGGATCTGCAATTGGTAATGCACTGAAGAATCCCGGAGGAAGAGCGCCTGGAAGATAACATGAAAGTATGGGAGTATGGGAGTATGGGAATGTGGGGCACGGTCATCGGTCATCGGTCATCGATTTAGAAAGTAAATCTATCAGTCGTTTCGTTTCCTCAATCGTATTAAAACTATGCAGTGCGATTCGCAATCTCTCTTCACCCAGCGGTACGGTAGGATATAAGATTGGCCTCACATCAAGGTTATTTTCCAGAAGTTGTGCAGCAGCTTTTTTCACATTCTCATTTCCCGGCAGAACAAAACACTGGATCGGTGTGTTTGATTTTTTAAAGCCCTTACGATCGAAAAGAGAAATTAGCTTTTTCAACTGTGTCCTGTCATATTCTTTCGATGGGAAAATCTTGTAAGCTGTGCGAATAGCTGCAACTGAAGAAGGAGGAATGCCCGTACTATAAATAAAAGGACGACAGAAATTAATCAGGAAATCCCTCAGTAATTGTGATCCCAGGATCACTGCTCCGTGACACCCCAGAGCTTTTCCAAATGTATGCATACGTGCA
>DATHNR010000597.1:0-11605 GCA_035485835.1 Puia sp. | reverse complement strand
TAACAAGACCCTGGGTTTGAATTTGAATATTAATTTCACGAGTGTAAAAAACCTGAGTATCAGTTTGAACTCCCAACTTGCCCATGTATGGCTGAAAGGAACCTATAATGATCAGTTTTATACAAATGACGGATATACGGGTAATGCGTTTTTAAATATGGGATTTAAGTTCGGCAATGGGTACCGGATAGGATTTGATGCAGGTTATTTCAGCGGCGATGTAAATCTTCAGGGTAAAACAAGTGCTTATATTTTTAATTCCTACGTATTTTCAAAAACTTTCTTCAACAAGAAACTGACATTATCAGCTGTAATGAACAATCCTTATAGCCAGTTCTTTAAATTCACGTCCACTACAACCACGCCTGATTTTTATCAGTCCAACTATAATGAGATCTTCTATCGTTCTTTTGCGTTGCGATTCAATTTCAAATTCGGTAAGCTGAACAGCGACATAAAAAGAAACCAGCGTGGTATCAACAATGATGACAAGAAAGCAGGTAAATCATCAACCCCCGCTTCTTAAAGACAATTATTGCAAGGGTTATTTTCCCGGATATATCGTTGCCAGGGTCACGGAATCGACCGCCTGGTTCCTTGTATGATGGTTAATAAAAGTGCCTGTCAGCCGGCTGATATGAAAATGAGGGAAACTCCGAATTTCATTTACAGTAAAGCCGTCTTTCCTCAATGAATCTATTTCAATCTTTGGAGTGAACACCAGCACACTATCTTTTAGTGAATTCAGTTCGGATCTTTTCAACTGATTTACCGGTTGTACAGCATAGAATTCAAATGCATATTCTGATGATATTTCACTGATAGTATATACAGTACCAGGATGATTATTTTTTTTGAGGAAAGCTGCTGCCGCATCTCCGGACTGATACTTGAACAACTCCGGATATACCAGGCAATTCAATAAAAGATTAACTGCCAGTACGGCTGTAAAAGATCTTCCTATAATGTTTTCAAAGTTATTACCTGGAAAAAGACGATATAATATTATAACAATTGCCAGGAGTATTATGGTTATCACTACTACATTCGGAAGCCCAAATACGATTATTAATATTATGCATGACAGAAAAAAAAGCAGGTATAATATATTTTGAGCGTATAAAATGATTTTCTGTTGAACCGGATTTTTCAGATTCATTATATATTGAGCCACCATAACAGACAGAAAAGGGTAGAGGATATTGATATAATGGGGTAACTGAAAGCGTGAAAGGGAAAATATAATAAAGCCGGTAACGAATATTCCTGAACATATATAATCTGCATTTATTCGAACTGGCTGATTGATTTTTTTGAACTTGGAAAAAACAAGCAGAATAGCAGGAACAGACCAGGGAAGGAAAGCCCATAAAATTGTATGCACATAGAAGAAAAGGTCACCTTTACCTTTTATAGGACCTGTATTGAAAAAACGACCAAACTGACTATCCCAGAAAAAAAACCTTATTCCGGAAACATGAGTTTTACCAAATACTGTCTTTTCCGGATGCAGGTCGAATTGGATATACAGGCAATATAATTCCGGTGTAATAAAAACAAACAATAAAAGTATGGCCAGCCACCATCGAAGATTTATAAATTCGAACCATTTTTTTTTAATCAACCATTCGGCAATAAATCCACTAAAGACCATAACAGGAATGAATATGCCTTTAGTCATCGTTGCCATCCCGAGAAACAATGAGCCTGGTAAAATATAGATCCATTTATTTTCAATATAAGACCTGTAATAAAAATAAGTGGCCGCAATGATGAGGCCGGTCAGGTATGGTTCAGCACGTACATCATTATTTGAAATAATCAGATGCTCTGCAGAAAGATAAATCAGGACTGATAAGCGCGCCGTTTGTTGGCCGTAAAGTTTTTTCGCAAAAGCAAAAGTATAATAAGCGCCGGCAACCCAGAATAAGAGTCCTGGGAATTTATATGCAAAACTGTTTATGCCGAATAAATTAAAACTGAGAGCGGTAATCCAGAAAGGAAAATGTGGTTTGTCAAGCCAGTCAAGTCCCTGAACTTTCATATTGATATAATCTCCCGACAATACCATGTTTTTGGAAATGGTCGCGTACAAAGCGCCATCTGGCTCAAGAACCGGCAACAATAATCCACTGGCATTTACCAAAATACCTGCCGCAAGCAACCAGTAAAACCATTTATCCAGCCAATTTTTCCAGGGAGAATACATGTCAGATCCTTCACGGAGAATATTCATAGCAATGCTTAAAAGACTATCGCAAACTTAAGGGAAATGCACAACCATAATAGAATCAATTAATACCTTTATAATATAGATCTCAGTTTTTATGAACTCCTTTAATAATCGGGCGTCTGTTGCGGGGTTATTGATTGCGCTCGGTATTATTTATGGTGACATAGGGACATCTCCTCTTTATACTTTTCAAACTATTCTTACAGAAGGCGGCCGGGTGGATAAAGATCTCGTGTATGGATCCATTTCCTGCATCTTCTGGACATTAACCCTGCAAACAACATTTAAATATATATTTATAACCCTGCAGGCTGATAACCATGGAGAAGGTGGCGTATTCTCCCTGTATTCATTGGTAAGAAGATTTGGAAAGAACCTCGTTTACCCGGCCATCATAGGTGCAGGCACATTGCTTGCGGATGGTATTATTACCCCTCCTATCACGGTTACTTCTGCCATTGAAGGATTAAGCATGGTAAAGGGACTCGATAAACAAATTATACCCGGCAATAACCTGGTGATTGAAATCGTGGCTCTGATACTTTTACTTCTGTTCATTTTCCAGAGATTTGGGACCAAAATTGTAGGTGGATCCTTTGGCCCATTTATGTTTTTATGGTTTGCCATGCTGGGAATATTAGGGATCAGTCAAATCATTCATTATCCTCAGATTTTTATTGCATTAAATCCGGCTTATGGTCTTGAACTGCTGGTTCAGCATCCAAAGGGATTCTGGCTGTTGGGAGCGGTTTTTTTGTGTACTACCGGGGCTGAGGCACTTTATTCGGATATGGGCCACTGCGGAAGAAAAAATATCCAGGTCAGCTGGATTTTTGTAAAGAGTACATTGGTATTGAATTATCTGGGTCAGGGTGCGTGGGCTTTATTACAACACAGGCAAACACTTGATGGAATCAATCCTTTTTTTGCCATTGTTCCAGGCTGGTTCCTTCTGCCAAGTGTTATGATTGCCACGGCAGCATCTATTATTGCAAGTCAGGCTTTGATCAGCGGATCTTTCACACTTATCAGCGAAGCAATCAGTTTAGGGTTCTGGCCGAGAGTAAAATTAAAATACCCAACTGATGTAAGAGGACAGATTTACATACCAAGCATCAACTGGATATTATTTACAGGATGCCTGTTGGTTGTATTTTATTTTAGAACCAGCGAAGCCATGACAGCTGCATATGGGTTTTCCATCACTGTTGCCATGCTTATGACAACCTTACTTATGTTTTATTTTTTACGATATATAAAGCATTATCCATTCTGGATTGTCGGAGCAATTATTACCATTTTTGTCTGTGTGGAATCAAGTTTTTTTGTTGCCAATGCAGTTAAGCTATTGAAAAGACTATTTTTCCTTGTGTTTGAAATAGGGCTGATCACGACCATGTATGTATGGTATAATGCCAGAAAGATTACCTTAAAGCTCTTACCTTTTGTTTATATAAAAGACTATTTTGATTTGATTGAGCAGCTCAGCAACGACAAAAGCATCCCAAAATTCGCGACCCACCTGGTTTATCTTACAAAAGCCGGCAGTCATAAACAAATTGAAAAAAGGATCATTGAATCTGTATTCAGTCACACGACAAAAAGAGCCGATATATACTGGCTCCTAAATATAGGAAGGGCGGATGCTCCATATACCATGGATTACAGTGTAGAACCGTTATTGAATAATAAAATTATGAGGATAGATTTCAGGCTGGGTTTCAGAATACAACCCAAGATCGGGGTCATGTTCCGCAAAGTGGTTGAAGAGATGATTCATAACAGAGAAATATTTCTCGATAATCGGTTTCCTGTTATGAATACCAACAGTACCCATGATTTCAGGTTCGTAATCCTGGAACGATTCCTATCTTATGACAATGAATTTACATTCAGGGATGGTTTTATTCTGAACACATATTTCAGCATTATTAAACTTGCCCAGTCCGACAGTGAAGCATATGGCATAGACAGCGACCAGGCCGTTATTGAAAAAGTCCCGCTGGTAGTGGCGCCGGTCACGAAAATCAACCTGAACAGGATAAAATATAAAAATGACCAGTTGGACCATTAGCAGCAGGGCTTAATCAACTAAGTCACTTAAATTTGGGATATGCCAATTTTTATGGACCGGCATGATGTTTCAGAAAGCGTCACCGCTGAGAAAATAGCCGAACTACATCAGGAGGATTTAAAAGTACAGCGTCAGTTTGATTGCAGAGGACTGACCTATTGGTTTGATGATAAGAGGAAAACTGCTTTCTGTTTAATTGAAGCACCTGATAAGAATGCCATAGTTAATATGCACAATAAGGCACATGGAGATGTTCCGCATAGTATTATTGAAGTGGAAGCCAGCATCGTTGAATCTTTTTTAGGGAGAATTGAAGATCCTAAAAGAGCAAGGGACACGGGCCTGAATATTATAAACGACCCGGCTTTCAGAACCATCATGGTTATTTCGATAAATCGTCTCTCACTGTCATTAAAAGAGTCTTCTTCATATAAAACTTCAATCACAAAATTTACAAGCGATATCAGGAAAATATTAAAGAAGTCCGAAGGGAATCTCGTTAAACAAACAGATTATTATTATCTCGTTTCTTTTAAGTCGGTCACGAAGGCGGCCCATGCCGCTTCTGATATTCAGGAACTGATCAAAGGATTTAATAAACAAAATGCAAAGGGGAAATTAAATGTAAAAATAGGATTGAGTACAGGAGTGCCCGTAACTCAAAAACAGCTGCTTTTTGAAGATTCAATAAAACTCGCTGAAAGAATGTGCGATATAGTTAAAGGTGAAATTATTGTTTCGCATGAAGTAAAGGAATTATACAAAAGTGAAAATGCAAATACATTCATCAAAGGAAAAGGTATTTGTACCATTTCGCAGACTGACGAGAAATTTATAACTCTTTTAATGGATTATACAGATGCCGCCAGGAGTGATTCAGATTTAAAAGTGGACAATTTCAGTAAACCTCTGGGATGCAGTAAATCTCAATTCTACCGTAAAATGATTTCGCTTACCGGAAAATCTCCGAATACATTCATTCAGGAATACAGGCTTAATGAAGCCCTGAAATTATTAAGTAAAAAAGCAGGGAACGTTTCTGAAATCGCTTTCCAGGCAGGCTTTAGTAGTCCTTCCTATTTTTCTAAATGTTTTAAAAAGAAATTTGGCCTTCTCCCGGTAGGTTATCTTAATTCTTTGCAATAAATCATTTTCCCTCCCTGGTTCAATTTTACCATTCTTTGAATGATTTGTTATAGCTGTGAGTAAATAGCTAATCTATATTTACTTATTCCTAAAACAAAAAATTAATTATTATGAAAAAGATGACTAAACATTTCCATTTGCTTATTGCAATGATTTTTTTTACCGGTTTCGCATGTATGGCTCAGACGCCCGTTGTGCAGGTCAGCGAAAAAAATGCACAATTAAAGACTTATGTTATTGAAAGGGATATACCCGGGGCGGGACAATTCTCTCCTGAAAAACTGAAGGCTATTTCACAAACATCCTGCACCGTTCTGAAAGAAATGGGTCCAAAGATTCAATGGATGCATAGCTATGTGACTGCTGATAAGATATTTTGCGTTTACAAAGCAGAAAATATTGAACTGGTAAAGGAACACGCTAAAAGAGGTGGTTTCCCGGCCAATGCTATTTATGAAGTTTCAACTGTTATCAGTCCCGCGACTGCAAATTAATCCGGTAAACAGAATCGTCGGTACTTTAATGAACTGTTTTGTTTTTCGAATAGGGTATACGATGGTTTACCCTATTCCAGTTTTTAGTGATCCTGACTGAAAAAGAATTCATGCTGATACATGATACTGCGTTTCAACGGATACACCATTTGCCAGTGTCTGATAAACGACGCAATATCTTTCTGTTAATTTAGAAAGGCTTGCCATTTGTTCTGAGTCTGCGTTCGTTTCAATATTAAATATAAGCCGGATGGATTTAAATCCAACCGGAGCTTCCTTTGAAACACCCAGGGTTCCTCTGAAATCCAAATCTCCTTCTGCTTTGATGGTTCCATTATTTATTTCAATACCAATGGCAGTTGCTACAGCGGTTAAAGTAACACCTGCGCAGGCTACCAGGGCCTGTAATAATAAATCACCTGAACAAGCGAGGAGTCCGGTTCCGCCGGTGGCAGGATGCAGTCCGGCCTCAACGAGTGCACGACCGGTCTCAACACTACAGGATATCCCTTCTCCAATTTTACCTTCAGCTTTTAAGGTGATCATTGCAGATCCTGGTTCTGTTTTGTATTTATCTTTAAGAGGAGCCTGTAAATTTTTCAGTTCAATCGAATCCATATTAACAGGATTTAAATTCAAATGTAAAGGTTATCTTGTTAACACACATCTAACCACTTAAATCAACCTGACTATGGCAAAAAGAACTATTGTATTTATTCATGGATTATGGATTCATGGCAGTTCATGGCAACCCTGGAAAGATTTCTTTGAACAGCATGGATACAAAACACTGAACCCTGGCTGGCCTGGTGATTCTTCTACCGTTGCAGAATGCAGAAATAATCCAAATCCAATTGCCAACAGAGGTGTTACTGAAATCGCAGATAGTTATGCCAATATCATTGCATCCATTTCCGAACCGCCGATTGTTATAGGACATTCTTTCGGCGGTCTAATTACACAAATATTATTAGGCCGTGGTATTGCCGCAGCCGGTATTGCCATAGATCCGGCACCTATGAAAGGGGTTTGGCAGTTGCCGTTTTCAGCACTCAGGGCTTCCTTTCCGGTACTTGGAAATCCTTTCAATTTTAAAAAGGCGGTCTCTCTCAGTTTTAATCAATTCAGGTATGGATTTGCCAATGCGGTTCCTGAAGCTGAAGCAAAAGATCTGTATGAGCGCTGGACAATACCCGCTCCGGCGCGCCCGCTCTTTCAGGCTGCAACGGCAACTTTCGCGGGTTCAGAAACAAAAGTAAATACGGCAAATACAACAAGAGGGCCATTGCTTATCACAGGTGGCGAAAAGGATCATATTGCGCCACCAATTCTTGGAAAAGCATCCATGAAAAAATATAATTCTTCCGTGATTTCAGATTTCAAATTGTTTAAAGAACGCGGTCATTCACTCATAGTGGATCACGGATGGAGAGAAGTAGCTGAATATTCGCTCGCCTGGCTCAATAATCATGGCCTCTGATTTTCAGAAATTTTGAGTTAAATTTATAGGCAGCAAATGTAAGTTTGGCTGGGTTGGAAATTACTATGTGGCTGTACATGAAAAAAACATTGCTTGCGACTTCCATTCTGATCATAGCTGTGCTGATTTTTATCATCAGCACAAGGCAAAAACCCGTTGATTTTACATCCCAGGTCAAACCGATCATCAACAGAAATTGCATCACATGTCATGGAGGTGTGAGACAAAAGGGTGGCTTCAGTTTATTATTTCGGGAAGAAGCCCTGGCAAAAACAAAATCAGGAAAATTTGCCATCATACCGGGAGATCCGGATCACAGTGAATTGATAAGACGTATCACGCTAAAGGATCCGGAAGACAGGATGCCGTATAAACATAATCCATTAAGTAAGGAAGACATTGAAATTTTTAAAAGATGGATAAAAGAGGGCGCGCACTGGGGAGATCACTGGGCTTATGTTCCGGTGAAAGAAGTGCCCGTACCACAGCCTGCATCTTTTTTTGGCCTGATCAGTAAAAAAAGTGACTGGGCGAAAAATGAAGTGGATAACTTTATTGAACAAAAAATCAGGGAACAAAAATTAAAACCTTCTCCCAGGGCTGATAAGCAAACACTGCTCCGCAGGGTGAGCCTGGATATTACAGGATTGACACCAGGGGCAGGTATTTCGAAAAAATTTCTGGACGACAATAGTGAACATGCTTATGCAGACCTGGTTGATTCCCTGCTTGCATCACCTCATTACGGTGAAAAATGGACTGCCATGTGGCTCGACCTCGCGCGTTATGCCGATACCAAAGGCTATGAACGTGATGACAGCCGTTCTATCTGGAAATATCGGGACTGGCTCATCAGGTCATTTAATGATGATAAACCATATGATCAGTTTTTAACTGAACAAATTGCAGGTGATTTAATTCCGGACGCCTCTGATGAACAATACATCGCGACAGCATTTCACCGCAACACCATGACAAATGATGAGGGTGGCACAGATAATGAAGAGTTCAGAACCGCGGCTGTGCTTGACAGGGTGAACACAACATGGCAGGCAATTTTGGGTACCACATTCGCTTGTGTGCAATGCCACAGTCATCCTTACGATCCTTTTAAACATGATGATTATTACAAATTCATGGCCTTCTTCAATGATACAAGAGATGAAGATACAGAAGCCGATTATCCGCTTCTTCGAAACTATAATGATTCGATGGAACATCAGGTGTCGGCTGTTGTCAGCTGGTTAAAACAAAATGTATCAGCAGCAAAAGCAAAAGAGATAAATACATTTTTAAAAACCTGGCAACCTTCTTATAATTCGCTTACCTGTGACAGTTTTATCAACAGCGAACTTTCAGATACCAAATGGCTCGCCCTGCGCGATCACGCCCAGTGCCGTTTAAAAAATGTGGATTTACAAAATAAAAATCAACTCATATTCCGCTATCAGGCATATGTACCCGGTGGCATCTGGAAAATTCATACAGATTCACCGAATGGTGACGTGATCGCAACCATCGCACTGCCAAAAATAAAAGATGACTGGGTAATCACACAGACAAAGATTGAAGCGAAGAAAGGCATCCATGATCTGTATTTTACTTATAGCAATTCCAATCTGAAAAAACCCGAAGATAACGGGGTCATTTTTGATTGGTTTTATTTTACAGAAGAATTCCCTGGGAAGGATAAACCAGGTTATGTAGAGATCAAAAAAAAATACGAAGAACTTTATTCATCTGTTGTACCTACAACTCCGGTGATGATGGATAATCCCCTGGATATGCACAGGGTCTCTAATGTTTTTGAACGGGGCAACTGGCTCGTAAAGGGTGATAAAGTAACGCCCGATGTTCCTGCATCTCTGAATCCTTTCCCTTCCGATGCACCTCACAACCGAATGGGACTTGCTATGTGGATTGTATCAAAGCAGAATCCACTGACTGCAAGAACCATGGTGAATCGTGTATGGGAACAACTCTTTGGGACGGGACTTGCTGAAACCCTGGAAGACCTGGGATCGCAGGGAACTCTTCCCACACATCCTGAATTACTGGACTGGTTAAGTTATCAATTCATGTATGAAGATAACTGGAGTGTGAAAAAACTAATTCGAAGAATTGTTATGAGCGCTACTTACCAGCAGGATTCTAAAATAACTCCTGCATTACTTCAGAAAGATCCTTTCAATAAATATTATGCCCGCGGATCAAGGGTTCGTTTATCGGCGGAACAGGTTCGCGACCAGGCACTTTGCATCAGCGGTGAATTTTGTGATTCAATGTATGGTCCGAGTGTATATCCCTGGCAACCTAAAGGAATCTGGCTCTCACCGTGGAATGGTAAAGATTGGGAACAGAGTAAGGGTAATCAGCAATACCGGCGTGCATTATATACTTATTGGAAACGTTCAGCCGCTTATCCATCTATGATCACATTTGATGGAATATCCCGAGAAGTATGCACCGCAAGGAGAATACGCACCAACACTCCCCTGCAGGCGCTCGCAACATTGAATGATTCTGCTTATATTGATATGGCAAGGCATTTTGCTCATCGAATGCAATCCGCATCAGGTGTGGATTTACAAGAGCAGATTAAAGAAGGTTACCAATGGGCAACCTTCCATACTATTGATGAAAAAAGTTTACTGGCACTCTTGAAATTATACAATGCTGCATATGACGAATTCAAAAATGATAAAGATAAAACCTGTGAAATATTAGGAGGAATGAGTAGTGATACCAAACCCGAAACAGCGGCACTGACCGTAGTGGCGAATGCAATATTGAATCTGGATGAAGTATTAACTAAAAACTAATTCCGGGTAAGAAGAAAAATTCCATGACTCAAAAAGAATTACATAATCAGCGATTATTTCAGGAAGCGGAGCGTGCAATAATGCGTATGCATACACGCCGGCATTTCTTAAAAGAAAGTGCAATGGGTTTGGGCGCACTGGCATTGGGTTCATTTCTTGGAAGCTGCGGGAATTCCACTCCTGGTAATAATGTGGTGTTTGATCCGGCACATCCGCTCATGCCTAAGCTCCCACCTTTTCCAGGAAATGCTAAAAGCGTCATTTATTTACATATGGCCGGCGCGCCTTCTCAATTGGAATTGTTTGATTATAAACCGGAGCTGATGAAAATGGACGGACAGGATTGTCCTAAATCTTTACTGGAGGGAAAGAGGTTTGCATTTATCAGAGGAGTTCCAAAAATGATGGGACCGCAGGCAAAATTTGCACAATATGGTCAATGTCGCGCATGGGTCAGTGAGCATATGCCGCATCTGTCAACCATCGTTGATGAATTAAGCTTTTTAAAAGCTGTTACTACGGATCAGTTTAACCATGCACCAGCACAACTCTTAGTACATACCGGTTCTCCGAGAATGGGTCGCCCGAGTCTGGGATCCTGGGTAACGTATGGATTGGGTACTGAAAATCAAAACTTACCCGGGTTCGTAGTATTAACGAGTGGAGGAAAAACTCCTGATGCCGGAAAAAGCGTGTGGGGTAGTGGTTTTCTGCCGAGTGTATACCAGGGTGTTCAATGCAGGAGCGAAGGGAGTCCGGTGTTGTTTATGAATGATCCGGATGGTATGAACAGGGATTTACGCAAAGAATCCATAGATGCTATCAATGAAGTAAATCAGCAGGAATATGCAGAATATAAGGATCCTGAAATTTTATCCAGGATTTCTCAATATGAGATGGCATATAAGATGCAGATTTCTGCGCCTGAAGTAATGAATATAAATAATGAACCTGCATATATTCATGAAATGTATGGTACGAAGCCGGGCCATGCATGTTTTGCAAATAATGTTTTACTCGCAAGAAAATTGGTTGAGAAAGGTGTTCGTTTTGTACAGTTATTTGACTGGGGATGGGACAGCCATGGATCCGATGCCAGTCTCGCGATTGATATAGGTTTCATTAATAAATGCAGAGAAGTTGATAAATGTATCACAGCTCTTATTCTGGATCTTAAACAGCGGGGTTTACTTGATGAGACTTTGGTAGTATGGGGAGGAGAATTTGGCCGTACACCGATGATGGAAAACAGGGAAGGAAAAAAAATGCCATTTAAGGGAAGGGATCATCATACTGAAGCTTTTACCATCTGGATGGCAGGTGCAGGTATTAAAAAAGGTTTCTGTTATGGTGAAA
>DATHNR010000596.1:0-5187 GCA_035485835.1 Puia sp. | reverse complement strand
CGATTTTCTGCTGTTCCTCCCTTTGAATCTTTTTGGCCAGGAATTGCGAATAGAAGATGGTTCCGCATACGATAGCAATTCCAAGAAGGGCCATTAGCCAGCGCCAGTTAAATCGAAATCCGATCATGCCGCTAATGTAGTTAAAGCGGGCGAAATCATATTTCACTTAACGTTTACAGGTCAAAGCCTTACTTTTGGCCGGCTTTTTTATTCCAAACCTTAATACAGATTGGCTAAAGTATCAGTTGTCATTATTAATTATAACGGGCGCAAATACCTGGAGCAGTTCCTGCCTTCTGTTTCGGCGGGCACTTACTCCAATATGGAGATCATCGTGGCCGATAATGCGTCTACCGATGATTCTGTTGCATTTCTCCGGTCAGTTTATCCTGGCATAAGGATTATTGAATTGAAAAGAAATCATGGATATGCCGGTGGCTATAATGTGGCGCTGAAGGAAGTGAAGTCGGACTATTATGTTTTACTTAATTCAGATGTTGAAGTCCGGCCGGACTGGATAGAACCGGTGGTGGAATTGATGGAGAAGGACAAGAAAATCGGGGCCTGTCAGCCTAAAATCTTAAGCTATCACCAAAAAGATCAGTTTGAATATGCAGGAGCTGCCGGCGGATGGCTGGACTGCCTGGGTTATCCCTTTGCACGGGGACGGATATTCGATATTTGCGAAACAGACAGGGGTCAGTATAACGATACACAAAAAGTTTTCTGGGCCAGCGGGGCTGCTTTGTTTGTAAGAGCAGAATTATTTTACCTGGCTGGTGGACTGGACACCTATTTTTTTGCGCATATGGAAGAAATTGATTTCTGCTGGCGCTTGCAGTTGCTGGGTTATAGTATATATGTGTGTCCTTTATCTGTAGTGTATCATGTTGGTGGTGGTACACTACCGAAAGGAAATGAAAGAAAGGTATTCCTGAATTTCAGGAATAATATGATCATGCTGGCAAAAAATCTTCCCAAACGTCAGTCTTTCTGGAAGATTCCGCTACGTGTAGTATTAGATTTTATTTCTGCCTTTAAGTCCCTTTTTGCCGGTCAGTTTGTGTATTTTCTGGCAGTTGGTGAGGCGCATTTAGCCTTTTTAAAATGGTTGGTTTTTAAGCGGAAACAGAGTGTGTTCCCTGTGCAACGAAAGGCACGTTTATCGGGCTGGTACCTGCATAGTGTGGCCTGGAAGCATTTTGTACTGGGAAAGGAAAGATTTGATGAAATTGTGGGTGACAAAAGATGATTTTCTGACTGAATCTGTTATTTTTGCGCTGTAAATAACTGATTCTTATGCACGAAGAAGAAGTAGTAGAATATAAAGATCCCATGGTAAAGGACATTAAGTATAACTGGGTGGATTCCTCCGTTTTTCTGTTTTACCTCGAAGTTTTTTGCATTATTGCACTTCTGATTGGAGGCTCCTATGGATTGTACGTACACCGTTACAAGGGCAAACCAGAAGTTATAATTCCTGCCAATACCCAGTATACACCAGAATACAAGTAGTAAAAAATTTTCAAAGGAGGCAGGGAATTCTTATTTTTGCTGCCCCTCTTTAGTTCTTATGAATATTGATCAGCGGAAGTAGCTCATTTGGTAGAGCACGACCTTGCCAAGGTCGGGGTGGCCGGTTCGAGCCCGGTCTTCCGCTCTTATCCGCCTCCCGCGAAATGCTGCAATGCAACTTGCGGTAGGTGGATCATCTCCTGCTGCTAGTGGGAGTTTTTTTTATGTACACCCTGGTGGCGGAACAGGTAGACGCGCAGGACTTAAAATCCTGTCTGCAGAAATGCGGGTACGGGTTCGATTCCCGTCTGGGGTACTATTAAGCTGAACGCTTAACGCATAACGCTTAACGCTTAACGCATAACGCTTAACGCTGAACGCCACTTAGCAACTGCTCTAGTGGCTTTTCATTTCCAGGTCGGATATATATTTCATAACTTTTATATAAAAGCAATGACTCAAAATGCATATGTGGAAAGAGAAAAAGTTACGCTTGCTTCCGAATTTGTAAAGGAATTTCTACCCTGTATAGAAAGCGCAGCTGAGCTGGAAGGTAAAATGAAAATTATGTCAGATAAGCTGATGCCTCTGATGGACCTATTTGCTGAACAGGTTGAATCAAACGCAGAGGTCTTTAGCCAATTCGCGAATGCTTACAGTGATTTTGTTAAAGACTATTTAGCTACCAACCAGCTCCTTTATAATTTTCAACAATCCATAGTTAATAAGACCACTGCGCTACTCGGCGAATACGAACGGGCAGTAAAAAGCTGAGCTTTTAAATTTTTATTTTCCCGAAGGGGGATAATAATAAAATCAAATGAAAACGTTTTTAGCAATTGGGATTCTTTGTAGTATTATCTTCTGTGCAAAAGCGCAAACTGATTTTCCGACCAAATGGCAACCAGATATGCAACTGTTGATGTATACGACGCCGAATAACTCTGTTCCAAACGACACTGTTTATATTGGTGTAAAAAGCTCAGTTGTGACAAATATTCCCGGGCATGCGGATAAAAAGGACTTCACATTGAGCCCGGCGGATCTCGATGATTTATTAATTACATTTCATAAATTTAATATAACAGGTATTCATACAGAAGTTCTCTTTACGGGTAAAGATACCTGGACAAATTATTTAATTCTAAAATGGGCGGATAAACAAATCTCTGTAACCTTCGGCAGAGGCTTAGCTATTCCCGATCCTAATCAAAAAAATAATTTGGACTCTATCAATTCGTTTATAAACGATTTGTTATTTAAGACAGGGCAATTTAATCTTGATAAAATGTAATCAAAATACAGGTGAATTGGGGAACGCTCAATCATTTCAGATGCTTAAGGAAAATAAACTCCCGTAACCTGCCCGGAGAAGCTCCAAAGTTTTTTAGCAACGGTTTCATCCAATGCGTTGGCGGTAATGGTGGCTTCAGCAGGAAAACCCCTGTATCCTCCATCTTTATCCGGACCGTACAATTTTCCACCGCGAGCATCGCTGGAAGTTGCAGCATATAAAGAGGGTAATGCTCCCTGCCATGGATCCATGAGGGTACCCACCCGTTCAATGCCAGCTGCAAGAGCCTCACTGCTCATATGCCTGGTCAGGTCTGTTTTATTGGCGCCGGGTTGCGCCGCAATGGAAAGAGTTTGTTTATGATTGGCAGATAACCTGCGTTGTAATTCAATCGAAAAAATAATATCTGCCAGTTTACTCTGACAATATTCCCGCATCGGATCGTAAGATTTTTCTGACTTTAAATTATCAAAGTCTATAACTCCCCGCAAATAAGCCAGACTGCTTACCGTGATAATTCTGGAACCGGGTGTTTTTTCGAGTATTGGATACAGATACCCGGTCAATGCAAAATGCCCCAGAAAGTTCACGCCGAATTGCAATTCAAATCCTTCAACCGTTTTAGAAGCGGGCGGAATCATAACGCCGCCATTATTGATCAGGAGATCTAACTGTTTATGATTTTTAATAAAGGATTCTGAAAATTGTTTTACAGATTTCAAACTCGCTAAATCAAGAACGCCAGGTTCTGCTGAACCTTTTCCATTTAGTTTTTTGATCCTGGTAATGGCCTCTTCAATTTTTTTAGTATCCCTTCCAGCCAATATAACTTCTGCGCCTTTTTCATAAAATGCGAGTGCCGTTTCAAAACCTACACCTGCATTGGCGCCGGTTACAATAATCGTTTTGCCTGACTGATCAGGCATATTATCTTTTGTCCACATTCTTATAATTTTTTATAATCCGGTTGATTTTTCCATGGCTTCCGTGTAACGTGAACCCACGATTTTTATTTGTGCGGAAGCATCTTCAATTTCCTGAAGCTCTGATTTTGTTAGTTGAATGGAAGCGGCTCCATTATTTTCCGTCAGCCGGTGTAATTTCGTAGTGCCAGGAATAGGAACGATCCAGGGTTTCTGTGCAAGTACCCAGGCTAATGCAATTTGTGCAGGCGTGGCATTTCTTTTTGCTGCAAACTGACTCAGAAGATCAAGGAGTGTTTTATTGGCAATACGTGCTTCTTCTGTAAACCTTGGAAGGATTTTACGAATATCACCTTCTCCAAATTCTGTGTTTTTATCAATTTTTCCAGCCAAAAATCCTTTACCAAGCGGACTGAAAGCAACGAGACCAATGCCAAGCTCTTCAATGGCAGGTATTATTTCTATTTCGTGCTGTCTTGTCCAGAGAGAATATTCACTTTGTAATGCGGCAACCGGCTGAACTGCATGTGCGCGACGGATAGTACTGGCACCTGCTTCAGAAAGTCCGAAGTGTTTTACTTTTCCTTCTTTGATCAAATTTTTTACCGTGCCGGCAACATCTTCGATCGGGATCTTTGGATCAACCCTATGCTGATATAACAGATCAATTACATCAGTCTTCAATCTTTTTAGTGAGCCTTCCACAGCTTTTTTAATATTATCCGGATGGCTGTTTACACCCACCATTTTGCCATCCTTTATATCAAATCCAAATTTTGTGGCGATTACAACTTTATTACGAAAAGGAGCCAGCGCTTCTCCCACCAGTTCTTCATTGTTGTAGGGACCATATACTTCTGCCGTATCGAAAAAAGTTACGCCCTGCTCTACAGCCTTGCTCATCAATACAATCATGTCTTTTTTCTCAGGAAATGGAGTATAAGCAAAGGTCATACCCATGCAACCAAGCCCGATTGCTGAAACTTCAAGACCGCTATTACCCAATGTACGTTTTTGCATAGCTATATTTTTTAATTAAGTAACCTGTATTCATTAGGTGACTGGCCAACACGTTGTTTAAACAGCCTGGTAAAATGCTGTGGATATTTAAAACCCATTTCATAAGCAATTTCACTGATCGACTTGCTGATATCGAAAACCTTTTCCTTGGCAACATCTATTAGTTTTTCCTGAATATAATCCTGTGCTGTTTTTCCTGTTTCTTTCTTTACCAGGTCCCCGAAATAGTTAGGAGATAAACTAAACTGCCCGGCACAATATGCAACTGAAGGTAGCCCGGACGATTTTGGCTTGTCTGACTGGAAATAATCATCCAGCAAATCTTCAAACCTTGTCAAAATATCTTTATGAATATTGTCCCTGGTTATAAACTGTCTGTCATAAAAACGAACACAATAATTCAGGAATAATTCAATATTACTTACAATCAGATTT
>DATHNR010000595.1:0-5960 GCA_035485835.1 Puia sp. | reverse complement strand
CCCTATCCCAATAGCCCCGGACCTTACCACGGGATTTATAATATGGGAAGAAATATCAGCTTCAAGATTGATTTTCCCTTTTAAAGCCTAAAGCTTAACGCCTAAAGCATTTTGAGGGTTATGGGATATAAGATATGGGTTATGGGTTTTCATAACCCTGTCACGTCCTAAAAAAAGTGAACACTTTTACTTTTATTTATATTCTGTCTTATTCATCGATTTTTAAGGTTTTCAGGCTGCCGTATGTATTTCAGAAGGTATTCGTAATCCTAATGACCAGTGGGGTCGTTTTGTATTATAAGTTTCGATTGCCTGCTTTACAGCCTTTTTTGTTGTTTTAAAATCAGCCATATCTTCATCGAGTAAAAACTCGTCTTTCAGGATTCCATTTACTCTTTCAGCCATTGCATTTTCATAACAATGATTTTCTTCCGTCATGCTGATCATCATTTGATTGTCAAGTAAAAGCTTTTCATATTTTGGACAACAATATTGTAAGCCACGGTCAGAATGGTGTATTACACTTTCTGTTTTTGGACATTGCCTGATAGCCATAGAAAGCGCTTCCATGGCGCTTTCTATGGCCAGACTATCTGATAACTTCCAGCCAACAATCATCCTGGAGTAGGCGTCTGTGATTAAAAAAAGATAGACGAACTTTTTTCTGGTTCTGATATAAGTTATATCGCTGACCCAGGCCTGGTGGGGAGCTGTAAGCTTTTTATCTTTAAAACAGTTTTTATACTTCCTAAACCGGTGATAGCTGTTCGTTGTCCGCTGGAATTTCTTTTTTCTCTTTACCAGCAAGTCTTTATTCCTTAAAATATCAAAGAACTTATCGCGGCCTATACTTCCTTGCAGCTGCTGTAAATCTTCGTTCAGCAGTTTAAATAATTTCTTTCCACCCAGCCGCGGCTGGCATCTTCTCAGTCTGTGAACCAACTGAACAACAGCGCTTTCAGCGACCTCAACCTTTGTTTGTTCCTTTAGCGCTTTATAATATCCGGAACGGCCATAATCAAAGAATCTGCAGGCTTTTTCTAAGGCGTACCTTTTTTGGGTTTGTCTGTTTTCCTGAAGGGCTTGTGTCCGAAATTTTTTTTTAAATCCGTTTTATAGTGCCTGTTTGCAACCTCCACCAGCGTTCCCAGCAGATCCTTGGCCATGGTAGCATCTGCCAGTGCTATCTTCAGGCGCTTTACTTCTTCTTCAAGTTCCTTTACCCTGTCTTTTTCCCCTTTCATTTCTATTCGTACTATCTGATTTAATAAATGGTTTTTTCCAAATTGCTTCACCCATTTTTGAATCGTACCACCGCCTTTAATATCATAACGCCTGCGGATCTCTACAAAGCTCGCACCTTTTTCAACTTCCCGAACCACTTTCTGCTTAAAGCTAATACTGTACCTAATCAGTACTTTTGATCTTGTTGTCATGGTTTGTGTCAGATTTTTGTGAAAAATCTGTCCACTCATTTCAGGACAAGACAACAATAACTCATATCCCATATCTCATATCCCATATCTCATCCCGCACGTGCGGGATCCCACAAAAAAACCCCTCCGCGCTCTGAAGGGGTTCTTAGAAAAAAAAGTACGGATCAATAAGGCCGGATAATTGTAAATGTTTTACCATTAACACCTGTCCATACTAATTTATAATAGTATGTACCTGTACCTGGACAACCGGTTGGATTACCTTCTGCATCCAGTCCGTAGGTAATAACGGAAGTTCCAAGATCTGTAATCACTGTATTCTGACCACTTGTCAATCTGAAATCACAATCCTGACGAATTATTTTGGGTTCACTTATTAAACTTGTGAATGATTCTCCCAGACGGTTTAATCCCCATTCGGCAATATTATCGTTTGTACCATCTGAATAAGTTCCGGTGGTTGTAATAACGATGCCATTGTCGTATGTAAATACCCTCTGTTTCGAAACATTCCATGCCCTCGTGGTACCGTTGTCAAAATCAATGGACATGGTTCCCTTGATTGTATGGGTAATGATTTGAAGTGTTGCCAGATTTTTTAAAAGTCCTCCGGTTACATTTGTATAAGTTTTGTTCCCGTTGATGACTATACTTTTATTATCCCTTAAACGGGTAATTTTTAATTCATCAATAACAATGTTTGCTGTAGCTCCGACATCTTTCCAATGTTGCCCCAATGGTACTGTTATAATTACTTTACCATTACGCGTTCTGTTTCCCCAGCAATTTGTGCCATCATACACGATAGTAATAACACGCTGGTTGTTTGAAGTATCATACGTGATTGTTGCATCACAAATTAACTGATGAACATTAACAAGCGATGAGACACCCATATCAGCATCTGTGCTGTTAACTTCCGTGTTACCACTTACTGAAGCAGTACTGCTGTTGTCGCCTGAAAAAACAGACTGACCGTTCAGAGCCGTATTCGCATCATCAGTGATGATATCCGACTCTGTGGAAACCTGTTGCTGATCATCTGCTGTGGTAGTAAGATTTGCTGTCGAAGTATCCTGTGAAGAAGCTGAATTGCTTTTCTGACAGGAGTAAATGCTTATACAGGATAGCAGGCAAATTGCGATTGCCATCCGGCGAATGAGGTTTGCTTTCATAATGACGATTATTTTTTTAGTCAGATATGATTTAGTCTCCAGGGTTTAACGGATCCTTAAATTTTATTTGTTAACAAACCGTTATGAGAAGGGAATTGTTTTGGGGGGATTTTGATAAAACGTTGATTTTTACCTGATCCAGACATTAAACAGTGCTGCTTTTAGCAGAGAGCAGCATGGAGATTTTACTGTGGAGGTCTTCCGGACGGAAAGGTTTGGGTACGAATTCCATAAATCCTTTAGATAAAAGGTCGGCCCGGATATTATCATAAACGGCGGCCGTAAATGCAATGGCCGGTACATTTGCATTTATTTTTTTTATTTCTCCCAGGGCTGTAATACCATCCATTTCAGGCATTTCCAGATCTATCAAAACGAGGTCGAATGTATGTTGGGAAAACAGTTCCACGGCCTGTTTACCATTGTATGCTTCTTTTACTTCGATTCCCCATTTCTGAAGGAAACGACGTGCAATAGACATATTGATAGCATTGTCTTCTGCTACCATCACTTTGATACCAGGAAAAAGAGATAAATGTTTTACACGTTCTTCATTTATATAACGCTTCCTGTTCTCATTAATGGCCAGCTTTAATGTGAAATGAAAGGTAGAGCCCCTGCCCTCTTCACTTTCGAGTTGTAGTTCTCCATGAAACAGATTGACAAGTTTCTTCGTGATGGCCAATCCAAGTCCGGTTCCTCCATATTTACGGGTGGTATCTACATCTGCCTGTGTAAAACTTTCAAATATTTCCTGTTGTTTATTGGAAGGAATACCAATACCGGTATCCTTTACCATGAATTGAATGGTCGCCTTCTGACTGGTCGAAAATATCTTTTTCGCAACAACGGTAATTTCACCATAATGGGTGAATTTGATAGCATTGGAAAGCAGATTACTGAATACCTGGTTCAACCGTGTTTCATCTGTCATCACTTCAATATCTAAACTGTCATATTCCATTTTGAAACCAATATTCTTCGCATGGGCCTGAGCTGAAAACTGGAGATTGATCTTTTCAAGAAATTTTTTCAGGTCTACCGGATGTTCTCCCAATTGAAGTTTTCCTACTTCAATTTTACCAAAGTCAAGTATCTCATTGATGAGCATCATCATGTGTTCGGATGAATACTTCAGAATATCAAGATGAGACTTCTGGTCGGGCAGATAGTCTTCCTGCAGAAGCAAATTTGAAGTCCCAATGATCCCGTTGAGCGGTGTGCGCAACTCATGACTCATATTGGAAAGAAAACGCGATTTTGCCTGGGATGCCACTTCGGCTTTTTGCTTAGCTTTCATCAGTTCAAACTGGGCGGTCTTAATTTCCGAAATATCCAGAATACTGATCTTCAAAAATCTTTTTCCAAGATCGAGGAACGGTACAATATTTACGAATGCGAAAAAAGTTCTTTCTGCAGAAGTCAATGCCAGCTCTCCCTGCCAGTCTTTTGCCTGTTCAGTAGAAAGATTCAATTCAATTGATTTGAATAATTTGATATGCTCGCTGGTAAACCAGTCTTCGATGGCTGTCCCTTCTATTTCTTTTTTATTTTTTATATGCAGGAGTTCACAGGCTCTGTTATTGCAACCGATGATTTTACGACTTTCTGAATCCATGATCAGCACACCATCCAGTGAAGTATTATATATTGTATCTACAAAATGCTTTTCTTTCAAAATCGCTTCTTCGTGATCACGGTTTACCCTGAAAATAAAATAAGAGAAAAAAGTTGTCAGCGTGAGAGAAATCGCCAGGTTTGAGCTGTACAGACGTGTGAACATTCCGGCTATCCGGACCTGGTAATAATTCTCAAATGGGCTAAGGTTCAGGCAAATCAGTACAGAGATGATGGTAATAAGATAAACAAACTTCAGTTCAGTAAAATTTCTTTTCACATCAATCACCAGGGTCATTACGAGGAAGTATGGGAAATACAGAAGGTACTCACCTGCGCGTAAACCTTCCATATAATTCATCACAATCAGGTAAAGATTGAGATTGACGATGGCTATGATACGTGCCAGTTCAAATCTTTTCTTGGAATTAAGATGAAAGGCCAGGATAAAAATATAACCTGCTGAAAGATTTACCAGGGCACTTATATAAAGACTTAATGTAAAATAGCTGACTACTGAGAGTAAGGTACCGCAAAGGGTAAGAAATATGAACTGATTAAACCTGATGATTTTCTTCCGTTGGGAAACGGTATTACCTGAATCCAATCCAGAATATACAATATCCTGATAGACAGACCACAAAATGGGCGATAGGCGGGATTTCAGGGAGGGTATCAGATGAAATTATTTGAATATTAAAACGCGGCAGGCATAATAATTATTATTTAAAGCGTTAATATAAATGAATCCATAACATGAATAACCTGAAAACAGCTAATGCATTCGTTTTCAACGCCGAAATAGATGCGAATTACCTTAATAGCCTCTACGGCGATGACTATAACTACATGCAGGAAGTCTTCAATACTGTCCTGGATGAATACGTATCATTAACCGATAATATTGAGTTCAGTCATTCTTCCGGCAACCTCGCCGCATTAAAAGCTTCTGTTCATAAAATCAAACCAGTATTTGGATTCGTAGGACTCACTTCCGTTCAACAGCAATGCCAGCAATTTGAACAAATCTGCGGTACGGTCAGTTCACCCGATCAACTCTCCGGTGAATTTGAAGCATTAAAAAATAAAATATTTCAGAGCAAACTACTTATAGAAGAAGAAAAGAAAAAATTGGAACTGTTTAATAGCAATTGTTCATGAGTCTCAGCTGTATTATTGTAGAAGATTTACAGGTAGCCGCGAATTACCTTAAGAACTGCTGTGAAAAAAGCGGACAGGTTGAAGTCAGGGGTCATTTTAGTAATGTCACTGATGCGCTTTCATTTCTTAACAGCAATACTGTGGATCTTATATTTCTAGACGTAGAAATGCCTGGCGCCAATGGTTTTGAGTTGCTGGATCAAATAGCATTTTCGCCGAAAGTTATTCTTACAACTGCTAAATCGGAATATGCTTACAACGCATTTCAGTATAATGTTTCTGATTACCTGATGAAGCCTTTTACTTACCAGCGTTTCATGGAGGCTTTGCAGAAAATTCAGCCTTCTAAAGAAACAATTTCTACCAATAGCGCTTCGGACCATATTTACATTAAAACAGATGGCAAACTTATAAGGCTTAATAACGACGCTATTTTATATATTGAAAGCATGGGTGACTACGTAAAGTTTGTTACCATGGATGGCAAAAAATATATTACCCATAATACCATCAAGAATCTCGAAGAAAAAGTAAGCAAACAGCACTTTCTCAAAGTGCATCGTTCTTATAT
>DATHNR010000594.1:0-7049 GCA_035485835.1 Puia sp. | reverse complement strand
CAGCCTGTTTGATAAAAAATCAAAACAATTTACGCACTGGCAAATACCTTTCATACAGGATTTTGGAAATTTCCCTGAATCAGATGCCATTGCAGTGGATCTTCATTTAAGAAGAAATGGTGAACTGATGTGGGGCGACCGCAAAAGTTTATTTTTCTTCAATCCTAAAAATCATTCTTTCCACACTGTTACACTTCCATCGGTTTCCTATCTGGGAATCCGGTGGATAAGGACGAGCTCAGATGGTTTGGACTATTTCGAAAACTATGGTAAGGTTTTTCGGTATGGCGACCAGGAAGGACTTACTTCCATTGGCAGAACCATTACAGACAATTTTGGAGACGTCAAATCATTTCTGGTAGATCATTCCGGACTTCTGTGGATTGGTACAAATGCCGGAGGAATACACCAGATTGATCTGGAAACTCCATTTTTTCAGTCCTTTGCATATAAGATAGATTTTAGTACGGATATGCTGCTGGAAGAACTAGGCATTCGTATGCAGCAGATGTTTAACTGGACTATAAAAGACAATCTTTTTTCTTCTGCAAGTTATCATTTCAGGTCTGTCTACGATTCAAAAAGACGATTATACCTGGCACTTAAAGAAACAGTTTGTTATTATGACAGTGCTCAGAAACAATTTATCAGGCTTCCAAAAGTTCCATTTATTGTCGGTACAGATACCTCTGGTATCGGTATAAAAGGCATTACGATTTTACCTGATGGTTCACCCCTGGTAATCGGATACAGTGGAAACATATTGATCTATCATTCATCCTCCGGAAAATGGGAACAATTCATCGATCCCTATCTTATCAGAAAAAAATATGGGAATTTAATCCTGCCACAGGATATACTGGCGGATGATAAAAATATTTGGGTAACGACAGCCAATGATGGTCTCCTGAAAATAGATCTTCAATCAAAACAAATTCAGCAACTGCTGGAAGATCAGTCACCCGGTTCATTGCCAACCAATCAATTACTGGGATTCAGAACCGATCCGACCCGTGCGGATTTACTCTGGATAGGAAGTTATCAGGGTTTGATTTGCCTTAACAAAAAAACACTGAAAAGTGAAGTTTTTTCAATCAGGGAAGGTTTACCGGATAATACCATTTATTCGATATTATCTGACAGGTCTGGAATTTTATGGGTGAGCACAAATAGGGGGCTTTGTAGTTTTGATCCTATAACACATTATGTTCGTATTTTTCACACACAGCATGGTTTGCCCGGTGATGAGTTCAACAGATTTCATCAACTGGAACTTCAGGACGGCCGTTTAATTTTTGGAGGCACAAATGGTTGGACCATCTTTAATCCGCTCCTGATGAAGAATGATGAATTTGAACCCGGACTGGCATTCACAGATCTTAAAATCAACAATAAAGAAATAACCGAAAGGGATAAAGGAATTTTAAAATTACCTCTTAACGCTGCCGGCAAATTGATTTTGCCATACGCCCAAAATACGGTGAGTATTGGATTTGCAGGATTGGAATATAGTCAGCCCCAGGATATATTATACCGATATCGCCTGGTAGGATATGATAACGACTGGATAATGGCCGGGAATACGCATCAGGCGAATTATACTAAAATACCTCCTGGAAATTATACACTACTCGTAAATGCAAGTAATACTTCTGGTAAATGGAGCACACATGTCAAATCCATTAATATCAGGATTGAATCACCCTGGTACGCCACAGGAATGGCCTATATCTGTTATTGTATAATCCTGGCTGGTCTAACGTGGACCTTTATACGCTTTCGTGTAAGCCGGGAGGTTTTGAAACGGGAAATGTTACTTAAAGAGAAGGAAGCTTTGCAACTGAAGGAACTGGACGATATGAAAACCAGATTCTTTTCAAATATCACCCATGAATTCCGGACACCTCTGACACTGATCATGGGACCAGCTGAACAATTAAAATCCATTCACTCAACCGATCCCCGTCAGACCCGTCTTTCGGACACGATATTAAATAATGCAAAGCAATTGCTTATTTTAATTAACCGCCTGATGGATTTATCCAGGCTCGAAGCAAAAGCTCTTCATCTTAATGAACAAAAAGGAAATCCGGCTCATACAGTTGGAGCCGTTGTTCATTCTTTTGAAAGAGATGCAGAAGTAAAGCATGTACATCTTTCATTTAATAACCAGACCAATCATCTGGAATGCTGGTTTTATCCGGATGCCGTCGAACGTATCGTTTATAACCTGGTTTCCAATGCACTGAAATTTACGCCTTCGGGTGGAAAAGTTGAAGTTCGTTTGAACACAATGGATAAAATGCTTTTGCTTGAAGTGGAGGATTCGGGAATTGGAATTGCTAAAGATAAATTGCCCTATATTTTTGACAGGTATTATCAGGCAGGTGAGAATTCTGTTTTGGCTAACGAAGAATGGCATCAGGGAACCGGTATCGGACTTTCACTTGTGAAAGAACTGGTAAATCAGATGGAGGGTAAAATTGAAGTTATAAGTAACATGGAAACTTCGGATAATTATCCGGCTGGAACCATTTTTACTTTAAGTATTCCATATCAAATAAAAGATACAGAGCAATCCGCCACAGCAATTCAGTCGAAGGAATCAGTTTCTGTTGAAAATGAGATTGAAGAAACGGATAAACTTCCAAAGATCCTTTTGGTTGAAGACAGTTTGGAACTGGCAGGATTTATCAGCAGCATTTTATCGGAAAAATATCAGGTGATACATGTCGTAAATGGAGCACTGGCCCTGGAATTTACACTCTCTTCCATGCCGGATCTCATCCTGAGTGATGTGATGATGCCTGTGATGGACGGATATGAACTTTGTAGTCATATAAAAGAAGATATACGTACAAGCCATATACCTGTCATCTTATTGACAGCAAAAGTTTCTCAGGAAAACCTGATTGAAGGACTTGAGAGGGGGGCAGACGATTATCTTCTAAAGCCATTTCATCCCACCGAATTATTACTTCGCATTCATAATCTACTAGAACGACAGCAGAAGCTCAGAGAACGCATCCAACAGGAACTTAATTTGCCGGCAGGAACTTCGGAAGAAACTATTCCCCAGGATATTTTTCTTACAAAATTGTATGAATTGCTCGATGAGCACCTGGACGATGATGGTTTTGGTGTTGACCAGCTTACTGGTAATA
The DNA here is from genome assembly GCA_035485835.1 of Puia sp. Lineage (GTDB taxonomy): Bacteria > Bacteroidota > Bacteroidia > Chitinophagales > Chitinophagaceae > Puia. Next base: position 3,885 of record DATHNR010000594.1, on the reverse strand, counting down.
TGAACCTGAGCCGAAGCAGTCTGCACAGAAAACTTAAAGCGCTTACGGGGCTTTCAACCAGTGAAGTAGTCCGCAATTATCGTCTTAAACGTGCCTCTCTCTACCTGAAAGAAGGTTATAGCAGTTCTGAAGCAGCTTATAAATCAGGATTTGGCAGCCCTGCCTATTTTACCAAATGCTTCCGGGAAGTCTATGCCATGACGCCCGGGGAGTATGTTTTAAGCCTAAAGCCTAAAGCCTAAAACTGTACGTTGATCGTGTATTATATATCGGTCAACGGTCATCGGCTTTAGGCTTTAAGCTTTGGGCTTTAAGCCTTGTTGAAACAATATTTATAGCCTTTGCAACACTGGGTATATCCTCAGCTTCAGCTACTTACTAGTTTTGCATCCGAATCGAAACAAGCGCTTGTTTCATTCGCCGGAGCGGTATAGAACATTGATCCGGCACGTAACCAATTTTAAAAATCAATTAATAAACTTAAAATCATGAAACAGAGTATTCTTTTAATATTTGTTGTATGCAGTCTTTTCGCATGTACTTCTCCTTCACAGATTGTTAGCAGCTGGAAAGACCCCAATACAAGTATTAAAACCCCCGCTACACATAAAATTGTAGTTGCAGCATTAATTTACGATCAGGGAGTCCGCAGACAGGTGGAAGATTATATGGCTTCACTTTACCCCGGGACTGCAACCCAGTCCTATCTGATCCTTGGCGGAGATTCCCTTATCAATAATGAGGATGCCTATAGTCAAAAGTTGAAAAGCGAAGGCTATGATGGGATCGTTATTATGAAACAGGTAAACGAAAATATCAGCCAGCATTATGTTCCCGGACAATTTCCATCTTATTATAATACATGGGGCGGCTACTGGGGTAACAGATGGGGCGGACCGGTTTGGGGAGCCACTTATTATAATCCGGGCACACCAGGTCATATTCGTACAGACAGAACCTGGATCGTGCAGGTAAATGTATATTCTCTCGTAACCAATAAACTCATTTGGTCAGCTAATACAAGGACTACAGATCCGGGCGGAAGAATTCCTTTATTCGATGACGTGTGCAAGTCAGTGCGTTCACAGATGAAGTCAGACGGATTTCTTAATTAAACAGGATAATATTTTTAACAAGGGAAGGATAAATAATTTAATCAAAAAATAATTCAAATAGACAATGGAACAGATTAAACGGGTCGATATATCAGTAAGGAAATCCTCGAAAAACGGGGACTATGTTTACCTGATCATGAATATACTTTTGTTATTTATCCTCCCTCTTTTGAGTATTGCAAGTGAATGTATTGTTGAGAAAGAATCCATGGACTGGATATTAATCGGAAAGTGGTTTATTTTCTGGGCCATTGGTATACGTCTATTTACAGCGGGAATAAAACAATCATCAAATCCTGAATTTACGGCTGTCAAAATATTCAAAATGAAAAGCAGCGAAAGTTTCGTTGTTATCAGGGAACTGGGATTTGCAAATATCGCATTGGGCGTTATGGGAATTCTGTCTGTGATCAATAGCAATTGGCGAATACTGGCGGCTATTACCGGCGGTTTATTTTTCGGACTCGCAGGTATTCAGCATCTGTTTAAAAGACCCGACAGCCGGAATGAATTGATCGCAATGCTGTACGATTTAATCGTATTGTTGATGATTGTTTTGTACCTGGTATTTACATTATTTTTTTAACCGCCAACCGCCAACCGCCAACTGTCATCCGTCATCCATTAATGTATTTCTTAAAAATGGAACTCGCCGTATGTCCGCCAAAACCAAAAGTATTATTCAAACTGTAATTCACGGTTTTGTGGATTGATTTACCAATCAGGATATTCAGCCCCGCGGGAATTTTTTCATCTATCGTTTTTGTATTGATGGTGGCGGGAACGATATTATGTTTGACCGACAAAATACTGATGATGCTTTCCACTGCACCTGCTGCGCCGAGCAGATGACCTGTCATAGACTTGGTCGCACTGATAAGAACCGGCAGATCGCCGAATATTCTTTCAACCCCTTTCATTTCACTGATATCTCCGATTCCTGTTGAAGTGGCATGTGCATTTATATAATCAATATCGCCGGGAGCAAGTCCTGCGTCACTTAAAGCCCTGGATATACAAAGTCTGGCGCCGAGGCCTTCGGGATGGGTTCCCGTTAAATGATATGCATCAGCAGCCATTCCGCCTCCAACCATTTCTGCATGAATGGTTGCGTTTCTCTCAATTGCATGATCCCATTCTTCCAGAATCAGCGCTCCCGCACCTTCACCAATCACAAATCCGTCCCGGTCAATATCAAATGGCCTCGATGCCGTTTCAGGAATATCATTTCTTTTTGAAAGAGCCTGGGAAGCATTGAAGCCTCCCACAGAAGAAGGTGTTATGGCGGCTTCCGAGCCTCCGGCAATCATGATGGTGGCCCTCCCCAACCGGATCGTGTCAAATGCATTGATGATAGCCGTATTGGAAGAAGCACAGGCAGAGACTGTACAATAATTTGGACCATACAGGTGATGACGGATGGAAATAGCGCCTGCAGCGATATCAACAATCATTTTTGGAATAAAATAAGGATTGAAACGCGGAGTACCATCACCTGCATAGAATTCTTTCAATTGTTCTTCAAAAGTTCCGATCCCACCATTCCCTGATGCCCAGATAACACCAATATTATAAAGCTCTTCATCTTTCATTGTCGAAGGATCGAGTTGTGCATCTTTCAGCGCCTGATCACTGGCGACCATAGCATAGAGCGAGAATAGATCGTATTTTTTTATTTCTTTTTTTTCAAAATAATCTTCCGGATGGAACCCCCTCACTTCACATCCAAACCTGGTTTTGAATTTGGAAGCATCAAATTTAGTGATAGGTCCCGCACCACTTTTACCATCTACAATATGCTGCCAGAATTCATTTACAGAATTACCCAATGGGCTAAGCAAACCCAATCCGGTGATTGCGACTCTTTTCATGATTTGTAAATTAGCGTTGGCGAAGATAACACGGACTATTTTAAAAGAATTAATTGTCCGTAGTGATAGGAAAGGTGATTGGTCCGGTTTACTAAAACCGCCAGTTTATTGCGGGTAGGATCTTTTTCAAAATCTGCATCTGTCATAGATTCATGTCTTGCAAACCAGGCTTCAGGAGTCATCTTCACAAATTCGTTTTTCAATCTTTCATGCACAGATGCCCATACCTGTCTTAATTCGGATGTGGAAGGAATTTTATCAATGGCTTTATCCGGCGCATCAATAAAAGTGGGCTGAAGATTCGGATTCGCTCTTTTGCCGAGACCCAATATTTCAGGAAGAACATCATGAATCGCGGCCAGATGACCGACAAGGTAAACACCCCTGTTTTTTCCGGGGGCAATTTCTTTTGACAACTGATCGTCTGACAATCCATTGATTAATTTGGTGCAACGGTCAATATTTGTTTGCCAGGCATTCAATGCTACTTTAACAGCTACTGTATTATGATCCATGATTATATTTTTAAAAGATTGAAGCCCCGTTTTTGCCGGCTTGATTTATAAAACAAAGTTCGGAAGTATTTGTTCGAAAATTACAAAACTACAATACTGTCTTCCTATATTTGCCACCAGAATGAATAAATTTATTCATCAGACTTCTGCGATCTTCCTCGCATTTATCATGCTGGCAAGGATAATGGCAATCCCCATTTCACTGCTGGATTATTCTGTTAATAAAAGTTTCATTACCAATCATCTTTGCGAAAACAGGTTAAAACCCGAAATACATTGCGCCGGTAAATGTTTTCTGAATAAACAATTGGCAAAATCAAATGAAAGGCAAGACACAGGACATCAGAAGGGTTCTGCCAAACAACTGGTGATCGATTTTTATAT